>DUZM01000068.1 GCA_013349485.1 Candidatus Hydrogenedentota bacterium
CTCGATGGCGTACCACGTGGCGGCGCGGTACATGGCCCCGGTATCCAGGTAGGCCATCCCGAGGAGTTGGGCGACGCGTTTGGCGGCGGAACTCTTGCCGGCGCCGGCTGGGCCGTCAATGGCGATGATGTCGGTAATGTCGCTCACGGGATGCGTTCCGTGCGTTTGCTGAACAGGGCGCGTATGTGCGGGCGAAATAGTAGCACGGGATTCAAGACAGAACAACTATCCGATCGCTTTGTCGGGCATAGGTGACGGGTTTATCGCCGGTGTCCGGGACCTCGACAACCGCGCCAGGCGGGAGAGTCGGGTCTTTCAATAGGAGCAGATCGGTGCAGATCTTGGCGCCGGGCTGGAATCGCCCTGAAACGCGCGCGCCGTACTTGGTGTGGGTTCGTTCCTCTGCGAATACGGGGAGTTTGCGCGCCCGCAACTGTCCGTTGGTCGTCTTGAGTTCTTTTCGGACCTCGTTGGCGGTGCGCTCGCAGTATTTTTTGCGTTCGAGACGGCTTTCTATGGAACGAAGCAACACGCGGACGAAGACGGCGCGCGCGCGTTCGGCGAGCGGGTCGGTATCGGGGCGCGTTTTGATGGCGACGAGGAGTTGTTTCAGCAACTGGACTTTCGATTCCTCGCGTTTCTTGTGTTGGAGGCGTTCGGCGCGCCGGCTTACGTTCTCGAGGGCCTTTTCCTTGCGGCGAATGGCGTCGTCGAGTAGCTCGCGTTCTTGGAGCCAGGTGAAGAGTTTGCTGTGGAGCCGGACAAAAAGCATCGAGTTGTGTTTAACGTTCGATCGCTGGCGCGTGAGGGTCTGGTTGATGGATGCTATTTCCCGGTGTTCTAGGGAAAGGTCGGGGTCGACGTCGCCATTTGCCGCGAGCTGCGTCCACTCCTGCTCGACGTCCTCGAAACCGGCGCCGCCTTCCTCTTCGGGGGTCTTTCTGCGTTGCCCCGCCGACTCGTCGCGGTTCGCGTCCTGGTTTCGCAAGTTGTCTTGGGCGACGGCGCTGAGTGATTCGAGGCTTGCGATGATGCGATCCAGAAAAGACATGCGGCGCCGCGCTTTCTCGAGCGCCTCGATCTCCCCGCGGGCCTTCTCGCCCCCGGCCAAGTACATTAGCGCGCTGTTCGCCCAATGCTCCGTTTCGCGTTCTGCGAGCGCCATCATGTGCTTGAGGTTTTGCAGGCGGCGCGACAGACGTCTTGCCCGGGCCATCAGACGGCCGGCTTCCGAGGGTAGAATCTCGCCGTAGTCGCTGCCCGATATGTCGCTTCGGAGGACTATTGTGAGCGCGTGGTCGTTATCGCAACGGAATTGGCTCGCCGTCAATTGCCGGCATACATGGAATTCGCCGCCGTGCGCCGCGCCGCCGACAACTATGTCGGGCGCCGTATACTTGCCGAGGGCCGCGTTCTCGGCCACGTGAATATGCCGCCCCGCGTGCACGTGTTGAGGAAGCGAGGCGGAACGCGCCCGCACCGCGCCCAGTTTCGAGACGACGAAAGCGTTCTGGAGTACGTTGCGCGTACGGATGTCGCCATCGCTCACCACGACTGTTCCGGCGATGTTCTCATGGATTTCACAGTCTTTCGTGGCGGCGACGCGGCCAACAACGTATCCCGTAACCCAACACGGGCCATCCTCGACGACGACTGTGCCGTTCTCGGGCACGTCCCCGAGCACTTTGAGTTTGCCCTTGTGTACGAGGACAGGTCCGATTACATGCATATCAATGGCAGCGAAGTAGCGGACGTCGCGGGGCGGCGCCGCTTGGATGTCTCTGGGTGTGACAATGCGTAGGTCGTCCATAAGGGTCGTCAAGCCGGGCACGGGTTCAAGGGCGGCGCGCCGGAGGTGTACGTTGTTGACGTGTGGATCGATGAGTTCATGGACGCGGGCGAACGTGTCCGGGTTTGCGGCGCGCGCTAGGAGCTGGTGTACGGCCGTGAGGAAATCGACTTGGCCGCGATCCATCAACGGCAAACGCATTGCCTGAAGTTCGTCGATCAGATAGCGCAAGATGGGCTGCTGGCGACCGCCTTCGGTTGCGAGCCGTGTCGGTTTGACGTTCGCTGCCCACTGGTCGAGGGCCTGCGGCAGCGCTTGCCAACGTTCCTGCGTGTTCTGGTCCCCCTCGTGCGACGCGTACCAAGCTGCGCAAAGGGCCATGTCCTCAAGGCACATGGACTCGATATCCTCGGGAGGGAGCGAGTCGATATGTTCCATCACGGACTCAAACATGGTTCCTCACGACTGGGCGGCGATCTCCTTTCGGTAGGGCGGCCTTAAGAGGCCCTTTTCCGTGATAAACGCCGTGACGAGTTCGGCAGGGGTTACGTCGAAAGCGGGATTGTACACCCCTACGCCAGCGGGGGCCGTTTGCCGTCCGAACCCGTGGGTGACCTCGGCCGGGTCGCGTTGCTCGATGGGAATGGCCTCTCCCGACTCGATGCTTAAATCGAACGTCGAGGAGGGCGCGGCGACGTAGAACGGGATATTGTGGGCCTTTGCAAGGAGTGCAACGCCGTAGGTCCCAATCTTGTTGGCCGTGTCGCCGTTGGCGGCAATGCGGTCGGCGCCGACGATGACAAGCTGGATCCTGCCCTCGCGCATGACCTGGGCCGCCATGTTGTCGCATATGACGGTGGCGTCGATGCCGGCCTCGACTAATTCCCAGGCGGTGAGGCGCGCCCCTTGGAGCAATGGGCGCGTTTCGTCGGCAAAGACATGAAACCGGCGTCCGATTTCGTGGGCGCGGAACATTACGGCAAGGGCGGTGCCGTAGTCCGACGTCGCCAAGCCCCCCGCGTTGCAGTGTGTAAGCACGCCGTCCCCGTCGTGGATCAAGCCGGCGCCGTGATTGCCGATGGCGCGGCACATTTGGCGGTCTTCGTCGCAGATAGTTTTGGCTTCGGCCTCGAGGGCCTGCCAAACGGCCTGGGGGTCTTGGGCGTCTCTGCATGAATCGGCCACGCGCTTCATGCGGCTCAACGCCCAGAAAAGGTTGACCGCCGTGGGCCGTGACGTGGCCAGGTAATCTGCGGCTTGGATCGCGGCGCGCACGGCGTCTACTGTGTTGTTTGGGGCCTTCTCTTTCACGGCGACCAACACGCCGAATGCGGCGCACACGCCGATGGCCGGGGCGCCGCGAATCTTGAGGGTCTTGATCGCATGCCACACGTCGGCCACTCGGGCCAGTCGTATTTTTCGGTATTCAGTGGGCAAGAGGGTCTGGTCGATGATGGTAAGCGCGTTGTCGCGCCACGTGACGGTGTCTGCCGGCATGGGGCTGCTCCATTTTTGACGTCTAATGCTACCGCATGCGGCGGCTGATGGCAAGCCATGGTCGGCATCCGCGATCTTAATCGCCGGCTGACAAAACAGCCGTTCAGTGGTATTATTCCATAAGAGGGTCGGGGGGCATCCCCCGCTTTTCCGCGAAGGTATCCTGTCATGTCAGCCAAAGAAAACTCCCGCGTACGCGAAAGCGGTGTGCCGCTCGGAGCCGTGTGCGACGGCAGAGAATGGGAAGAAGGGCGCCGTGTGGGGCAAGGGAGGGCGGGCGGCGTTTATGCTCGCGCGCAACGCATTCGGTTTGGGCGCGGCTGGGGGGGGCTTCCTTCGGCGGGCCTGCTCGTAACGGTTTTTTCTCTGACGGCGCCCGCGTGTGTCTCCGGAAGCGACTCGCACAAACCGTTTACGGACGACTGGCAGTATCGCCAGCAACGCGCTGCCGAGGTCGAACGGCGCGAGAAATTGATGAAAGATGAGTTGGTGCTCGTGGGTGAGGAGGGCGGCGCGCGGGCTGCCGTCGAACTAGACGAAAAGGGCAGGCCCAAACTGAACGTTGGAAAGAAGCGGGGGTTCAGCGCGGACATCGACATTGACAGGGACGAAGCGGACGTCACGTTCAAGTACGAGTTGGAGTGGGGCCGCAAGAAAAGAGCGGCGGGACTCGGCGAGGCCCCGCCTTAGATGGGGGGACGTTGCACGTGGGGCGTTGCCGGCGAGGGCCGCTCTTCCGCTGTCGCCATCGGGGCGCAGGGGCGGCCCCATTGCTTAGCGGAGGGGGCATTGCGGGCGTTCCTCGAGCCGCCCCGACGTCGTCCGGACACATTCGAGGAGTTTGACCTATCGCTCGAGGACTTTTAAGATGCAAGCGTAGGGGAAGCTCAGGCCGAATTGCACCGCCGCGGCAAAGCTGCTAGCATGGTCAGGGCGAATCGGGAGGACAAGGCCGAATGACCGACCTCATGACAGTGAAGAGTCTGTCCGAATGGCCGCAACTGCGCGCGGAAATCGAGAGGACGGTGCGCGGCGTCTTGGGTGCAATGCCGAAAGAACGCCCGGAACTGCAGGCCAAAACCGTCGATGAGATGGAGTTTGAGGGATACATCCGCAAGCGCGTTAACTATTTCGTCGATGACTGGGAGCGCGTGTCGGCGTGGGTGTTTGTACCTGCCGGCAAGGAAGAAGCACCGGCGCTTCTCTGTTGCCACCAGATGGTCGGCCAGGGAAAAGACGAACCCGCCGGGCTCGACGGCAACCCCCTGCTGGCGTTTGCGCAGCATTACGCGCAGTTGGGCTATGTGACCTTTGCGCCCGATTGCATAACGGCGGGCGACCGGGTATCGGTGGATTCGGCGCCGTACGACACGAAGAGTTTCTACAAGGACAATCCTCGATCGTCGGCGATGGGCAAGATGCTGTGGGACCATGTCCGCGCCGTTGACGCCCTATGCGAATCAAAGCGCGTGGACGCGGCTCGGGTCGGCGTTATCGGGCACGGGCTGGGCGGGCATAACGCGCTGCTTTTGGCCGCGTTGGACGAGCGGATCCAGGTGTGCGTGGCGAGTTGCGGGTTCACGCGATTTGCGGATGATAAGACGCCGGAGCGCTGGGCGTTGCACAGCGGGTTCGTCTATATGCCCCGGCTCAAAAAAGCCATCAAGGAAGGCGCGTTTCCGTTCGACTGGGAGCATGTTTTGGCGTTGGCTGCGCCGACCCCGACCTTGGTGATCGCGGCGCTGAACGACGACCGTTTCTCAAATGCGGGAAGCTGTGAGAAGGCGGTGAACATGGCCCGGGCGGTCTATGAACTGCTTGGCGCCCGTGACGCACTGGGCATTCTGTGTCATCAGCACGGCCATGATATGGACCTTGCCAGCCGCGAAGTGGCCGATGAGTGGTTCGAGCGTTGGCTCTAACGCGAATGGGGCTATTGGGCGTGTCTGCTCAGAAGCAAGCCCACGGCGTTGGCGTCCCACAACGCCACGGCGAGGTCCTGTGCGCCGTCGCGGTTAAAATCCGCCACGGACAGCGCCCGTGGCCGGGCGTCGGCATACGCGTAAACCTCTCGCTTGAACTGCTGGGGTAAGGCTTCGTCAGTCGATGCGTTTATGAGAACCGTTACCTGGCCGGATGCGAAACATGCCGCCGCGATGTCACTTCGGCCGTCGCCGTTGAAATCGTCTATTGCGACGTCGCGTATCTCGTGTTCGAGAACATCGCGTTTTTCGCCGAGCGCCAGTTCCTGGCTGAGCGTAAACTTGAAGTCGCCCTCGCCGTAAAACAACACGATTGAATCCTCGCTGAAGCAGTGCGAGACGAGGAGGTCGGTTTTCCCGTCGCCGTTAATGTCGCCAATTCGCACCTTGTGGGCGATGTCTCCTCGAGTCTTGAAATGGTCCACCGGGTCGAAGTTTCCGTTGCCGTCCCCCTTCCACAGAGCCAATTCGCCAACATTGTAAAGCGTGACGACAAGGTCCAGAACGCCGTCTCGGTCGAAATCCGCCGCCTGGATGTCGCGGGGGCCTCCTTTGGCGGGTATAAACCGCGCTTCGCCAAAATACTTTTGCGGCGCTCCCGGCACGAAAATCAGCCGGTCGCTCGACCAGCCTGCGGCGACGATGTCGCGGTAATCGTCGTTGTCGAAAAAGTCAACCACAAGCGACGTGATTCCGGGTCGAGTGAAGACCGGCTCGCCGTCGTCGTCGCGGCGTTGCCGGTAGCCGAGGTGTTCGCTGAAGGCCGAGAACTCGAGCGGCTCGAAAGCGTTTTCGCCGATGTTTCGGAACACCGATATTTCTCTGCCGGGAGCGGTATGGAAGTTGCCGACCACGACGTCCGGGGCCTTTAAGGCGTCCACGTTCGCGATCGCGATGCAGTAGGGCGCGAACCCCGCCGACCATTCCGGCTGTTTGGTGTAAGCCATATTCTCTTGGGCCAGCAAGAAGGACAGCGTATTGTTCGCGGGAAGCGGGTCCCGCGGCGAGCGCATCTCCCCCACGTTTGCGGTGATAATCTCGGGCAAACCGTCGCCGTTAAGGTCGCGGGATGCAATGGCCGAGGGGTTGGGGCCGACCCGGAGTTCGAGATCGTGTTTGCGGAATGTCTGAGGCGCCGCGACCGCGCAGCACGTAAGAATCCCCGCACTCATCAACGCCATTCGCACCGTTCACTTCCTCTCGCGCGCCGCAAATGCCGCTGCCAGGCGGATCGCGGCCCACAAACTGCCGTCGCGAGCAACGTTTTTCCCTGCAATGTCGTACGCGGTTCCGTGGTCGACGGAGGTGCGCACAATGGGGATGCCCAACGTCTCGTTGACGCCCTGGTCCATGGCGATCAGTTTCAAGGGAATATGGCCTTGATCGTGGTACATCGCGACGGTCAAGTCAAACGCGCCGGCCTGCATTCGCAAGAAGACCGTGTCGGCGGGGTGGGGGCCGGAGCAATCGATGCCCTCGCGCCGGCATTGCTCAATTGCGGGCAGTATGTCATCCCGTTCTTCCGCGCCAAAGGCGCCGTCCTCACCCGCGTGCGGATTAAGGCCTGCGACGGCGATGCGCCGTGCGGGCGCGCCGAGTCGAATCAGCGCATCGTGTCCCATTCGGATCGATGCGGCGACGCGGGCTGCCGAGATCTTGTCGATGGCGTCGCGCAACGCGCAATGGCCCGAAACATGGACGATGCGCATCGTGTCGCTAAAAAGGCCCATCCGGCAGTCCGGACTGGCGGTGGTCTCGGCAAGGATTTCCGTGTGGCCGGCGTAAGCGTAACCCGCGGCATGGATCCCGGTTTTGTTCAACGGGCAAGTGACTATCCCGTCCACCGATTGCGCCATGGCGCAGCGTACGGCAAGTTTGAACCATTCGACCGCGCAGCGGCCTGCCGCAGCGTCCAAGGCGCCGGGCCGTCTCGTGGGCGCCTCGATTCCGCCGTCGAACACGGGCACCGCCTCGGCATCGGACTGTGCCTCAGCGACGTCGTTCACGCGCACGGGTGTTGGACGTCTCTTCACAGCGCCCTGTGTTTCCCGAAGCGTTTCAGCGCTGCCAAACACGATTGGACGGCACACCGTCCAGACCTCGGGCCGCGTCAGGACCTTTGCGAGGATCTCCGGCCCAACGCCGTTGACGTCGCCCATGGTTAAAGCAAGGATCGGTTTCATGGTGTCTGCTCCGGGCATAGGATACCCGCGTGTTCCGCCGCGCAGCATACACCCCCGCCCGGCTCATCCGCAAAAACGCCAACACCGCCCGGCGCCCAGTCCGGCGTTCGCCAAATCCCGTGGTCCAGGCGCTTCCTTGTGTGAGGACAACGGGACACCCATTGCGGATCGCCGCTTGCCGACGGCGTTCCTCGAGCGCGGCGCCGCGGGCTTCGATCGCGTCGGGAGCGTTGCGCTCGGCCTGGCTTGGGCGTGGCGACCAACCAAATGTGCCGAGCCTTGGCTTCGCCGTTTTCGGCGCGGTGTTGAGGGAAAAGCACCTCGGACCGCTGCGCCATAGAGGGCAGTGTCACATTACGCTACATATATGTCAATCACGCGGGCGGGTGCGCCGGGATTTCCGGGTCTGAGGGGAAGGTTCTTCCGGGGACTCTGTGTTGGGTGCGCCTTGACCTGGGTTATCTCTGCAACCATCGATGAGAACGTGATTTACGCCTATTTATGGGGCTCTCGGGTCTACTCGAAGAATTTTGTGCTTGAACGGACGCCGTTTCGATGCTATACTACGTGACGCTTTTGGAAGACGTCAGCGGGGTGCGGCCGTGCCCACCGAGGACATCGCCGAAAGCGGGTCGGCCACTTCGGCTTTTGAAGTGCTTTTGTTTGCTACTACACTCGTTTTTTATGGCGCCTGCAGTGTGCCTGTTTGCAGCGGAAAAGGGTGTTAGGGTGGGGAGACGTTCGGGCGCGCCGCGTGATGCGCTCAGCGAGGCGCAGACGATTCAAATCGAGGCGTCGCGTCTGGGTTTTGACTGGGAGGAAGCCGGCGCGGTTTTGGCAAAAGTCAGGGAAGAGGTCCGGGAGATCGAAGTTGCCTTGGCGGCGGGCGACGCGGAGCACGCGAGGAAGGAGGTGGGCGACCTTCTTTTCTCGGCAGTGAATCTTGCTCGGTTTCTCGACGCCGACGCGGCGGCGGAACTGCGCAAGACGAGCAGGCGTTTTTCCGAACGGTTTGCCAAGGTCAAGGAGACTTTTATTGGTGCGGGACGCGACATGCGCGAATGTTCCCTCGAGGAATTGGACAGGGTCTGGGAACGCATAAAGAAAGACCTGGACGGGTTTAGCGAGATTCAGGTTTGAGGCAGTCGAGGGGGCCGGGATAGACCGGTTCTGCCAGCGGATAAGGAGTCCCTACGGGACGTGGGGCAAACGGCGTCGTATTGGGTGCGTTTCTTGTGGACAAGTTGTGGAAAACTACGGGGCATTTTACCCACCGGCGTTTCGGGGTGGCACGGGCACAGTGGGAGGAGAGATGGGTCTCGATGGCCGGCGTTGGTATTTCCCCGATTCTCAGCGCGGGCCGGCCACTGCAACCTTTTCCATTTCAAATAACTAGAGGGGCAACGGCCCACAGTGCCGTTGGCGGTGATGGCGGATTCTGAAGAACGTTCGGGGCGGTTTCACTTTTTGCCTTTCGTATCTTGGTAAGCGAAGGGATGGCGGGTGCGGCGATTTCGCTGTTGATAAACCCGTCGAATCAGGAGCAGACATGGGCACGGATGAATTGAACCCCTGGGACTTGGCGCAACAACGCCTTCGCGAGACGCTTGACGAGCACAGCTACAAGAACTGGTTTTCCCAGACGCGCTACGAGGCATATGAAAGCGGGTGTTTGGTTGTGGGCGTGCCGAGCCAGTTTTTCGCCGATTGGCTCCGGGATCACTACCTTGACTCGATCAGTGAATCGGTGGGGCAGATCCTGCCCGACTTTCGCGAGATCCGTTTCGTAACGACGGCCGAGGCCAGTCCCGCGCCGGCGGAGGGGCCGTCTGTCGCGAGCGCCCCTAAGCGAAGGCCCGCGCGAAAAAGCTACCGCTTCAACGGATTCAATCCTCGATATACGTTTGGCCGGTTTGTGGTCGGGGCCGGAAATCGGTTTGCCCATGCCGCGGCCAAGGCGGTGGCGGAATCGCCGTCGCGGGCGTACAATCCGCTTTTTCTCTATGGCGGCACAGGACTGGGTAAAACGCACTTGATGCAGGCCACCGGCCAGGAGATCATCCAGCGCGAACCCGACGCCAACGTGGTTTTCATATCATCCGAGCAGTTTACGAACCAACTGATCGAGAGCATTGCGAAGAAATCCACGCAGGTGTTCCGTGCAAAGTACCGAAAGGTGGATGTCCTTCTCATCGACGATATCCACTTCATTGCCGGCAAGGAGGCCACCCAGGAAGAGTTTTTCCACACGTTCAACGCGCTTTTCGACATGCGGAAACAGATCGTGCTGTCGAGCGATCGGGGACCCAAAGAGATCCAGGGTCTCGAAGATCGGTTGGTGTCCCGTTTCGAGTGGGGCTTAGTGACGGATATCCAGCCGCCCGACCTCGAGACCCGGGTGGCCATTCTTCAGAACAAGGCCGGTGAGGAACACGTCACCGTCCCGCCGGAGGTGACGCGCTACATTGCCACGTGCGTTAGCACCAACATTCGCGAACTCGAGGGCGCGCTGATTACGGTGTTGGCGTTCGCCAAACTCACCGAACAGCCCATTTCGTTGGCCTTGGTCGAGGAGGTGCTTCGCGACCTCATCGGGAGCCAGAAAATCCGTCCTATCACCAGCGAGGCCGTGCTCCGCAGTGTTGCCGAGTACTTCGATGTCCGGATCGCTGACCTACGGGGCCGGAGTCGACAACGTCAGATCGCCTTTCCGCGGCAGATCGCCATGTTTTTGTGCAAGGAACTCGTGCCGACCCTCTCCCTGAACGAGATCGGCGAGGCGTTCGGCGGCAAGGACCATACCACGGTGCTCTACGCCTGCCAGAAAATCCAGCACGTGGCCAAACAGGACGAGTCCGTCCGGCAAACGCTGTCGCAACTCGAGAAGGCTATACGCGCCTAGAAAGCGATCGCTGCAGGTTTCTCGTTTGCGTGGGAATCCCTGTCAGAGCGGCGCCGCGCGCGACGGGCCTCCGACGAACCGAGAGTTATCTATGGGGTCGGCGCCGGAAGACTTGGATCTTTGTCCCGCTGCTCCCAGAATCCGCGCACGGCCGCGGCGCAGCGCCTGCCCACTTGTTTTCTCCTATCTCGCGGCCAGCCGCTCTCGATAACGGTGACGAGACCGTCGTATCCGCGTTGTCTATAGGCGGTGAAGAGGGCGGGCCAGTTTTGGACGCCGGGTTCGTCAGGTAGGGCCGGTATCCATGTTCTGCCGTGCCACGTAATGGGCGCTGCATGCTCTTGTAGACGCTCGGCGGCGAGGCGTGCAGAATGCACGAGGATGTTCCGGGTGACGTTGGCAAACTCGGCGATACAACCGACGTGATCCTCGCCGTTGATGTACAAATGGAGCGGGTCGAATAACAGGCCAAAATTGGGGTGATTTACGCTGGCGAGGTACGCACGCGCGCCCGCGACCGTCTCGAGGGGGCCGCCGATATGGTTGTTTACGGCCAAGGCCACACCCTGGGCCTGGGCGCGCTCGGCCGCCTGGTGAAGCCAGGCCGGGTCCGACGCAATCTTGAGTAGAGGGCAATCCATTTCATGACACAACGCGAGATACCGAAGGAAGAAGTCGTCTCGGCGCGGGTCGGCGTCGGGCAGGCCGCGCGCGGTGAGACAGGTGACCGTGAGCCCCTCGTCGCGGACAGTGCGTAGTAGCCGAGCGCGTTCGGGCTTGGGCGTTTCCGGGTTGACCTGGGTGCGGCGAAGCTCGACGCCGTCGTACCCGGCGCCTCTGGCGAAGGCACAGAATTCGGCGAAAGTCACGGACTGCGCGGCGTAGCCATCTTCAAACAGGAAACCGCTTAGCGAGAGTTGCATGGCTTGTTCTTATGCGACGTTGTTGGTCAATGTCCCGATCGACCCGATCTCGACGCTCACAGTGTCGCCTTTACGGAGCATTCGCTTCGGTTCGCGTGCCCAGCCGATGCCGGCGGGCGTACCTGTCAATATGACTGTGCCGGGCGCCAAGGTGGTGTCTTGTGAAAGGAAACTGACCAGCGTAGGGACGTCGAAGATCATGTCGCTTGTGGTACCCGCTTGCATTTCCTCGCCGTTCAGTTCACAGCGAATGGAAAGAGCTTTTGGGTCGGGGATTTCGTCAGGCGTGAGGAGCACGGGCCCCATAGGTGCGAATGTGTCAAAGCTCTTGCCGCGCACCCATTGGCCCCCGCCTCTTTTCTGTTGCCAGACGCGCGCCGATACGTCATTGGCACACGTGTAGCCTACGACATACTCGAGGGCCTCGTCTCGGGAGACGTCGCGGCAGGTCTTGTCAATGACAACGGCGAGTTCCGCTTCGTAGTCGACTTCGTCTTCGCACACTTTGGGAATGCGGATGGCCTCGAGGTGGCCCGTGGCCGCTGCCGGGTTCTTCATGAAGACCACCGGCTCCTCCGGCAATGGCGCCCCGCTTTCCTCGGCGTGTTTCCGATAGTTGAGTCCAATACAGAATATGGCGCTCGGCTCGATCGGCGGCAGCCATCGTTGCGGCGCCACCAATTTGTCCGTAAGGCGCGCCCCGGGACTCAGTGGGTCGCCTTCGATCCGCAGAAGCTGGCCGTCTTTCTGCTCCACAGCCCACGTTGTTCTGTCGTCTCGATCAATAACCCGTGCGATTCTCATTGGTGTGTTTCCTTAAGCTCTGCGACGCGAAATCATTTACAGGAAAACGCTCCGGCCGCCGTCCATTAGGGCGAACAGACTGTGCCCGAGTTCCCGCAGCAGTCGATCGAACCGCACGACGGGAAAACCGAGGACGTTCTGATAACACCCCTCGTACCGCGCCACGAGAAGGCTGCCGGGTCCGTCGACGGTGTAGGCCCCCGCACGATCAATGGGATGCACCGTCTGAACAAAGGTGTTGATATCGTCTGGGTCAAGACTTCTGAACGTAACTCGCGTTCGTTCATATCCCTCGGCGGTGTTTCCGCTGCCGGCGTCGATCAAGGAAAGCCCCGTCAGGACTTCGTGGGTCTTGCCCGAAAGGCGCGTCAACATGGTGCGCGCTTCGTCAATGTCGTTTGGTTTGCCCAACGCCTGGCCGTCGAGGAATACCAGCGTATCCGCACCGATAACCAGTGCGGGTTCAGCGAGGCGCGCCGCCACATCGTCGCGTTTTGCGCGGGCGTTCTCGATAACTAACGCGGCGGGAGGACCGTCAAGACGCTCTTCCGCTTCACTGGCGATGACGTCGAAGGTCAAGCCGAGCGCCTCGAGCAACGCTTTCCGGCGGGGCGACCTCGATGCCAGAACAATCCGCATCCGGGAACGGCTCCTTATTTCGGGTTTTCTTGGCCAGGTCCCTGGACAGTGGGCGTTTGCGCGAGCGGCGCCGTTTCAGGAATCCATTTCCCGCCGCGGCCGACAGTCTCAATGGGGGCGCCGTTGTCGACGATCAAGGTTCCTTCGGGTACCAAGAACTGCGTTTTGCTTTGGTCGATAGGCGCATTCACGCGATAGTCGGCGACCTCAATGACGACCTCAGACTCGGCGTCGGTTTTCAGCCGGATGCGATACGGCAGAAGCCGCTCGCCGCGCATGTAGATGCGAACCGACTGGAAAAACGATTCCTCGTCACCTGCCTTTGGCGTGAGCTCGAGAACAGCAACATCGTCTCCTTCGCCCTTCGCGTCGAGAAACAC
>DUZM01000069.1 GCA_013349485.1 Candidatus Hydrogenedentota bacterium
AAATAAGATATCCGGCAAACCACAGGGCGAGCAGCCCGCGTCGCCCGTCGCACGTAACCTCGCGAAACGCGGCGCGGAACGCATGCCGGAAGCGCTTCCGACAAAGTCTGACGCCGAGGTAGATGGCGGCGACCCAGAACAGCAGCACCTGAAGAAGGCCGTGGAGAACTGGCCTCGGCAGCCAGTACGACGCCATGGACGCGTAAAGGTCGAACAGGTTGCGGAGTAATCCTCGATCCGACGGGGGCCGCGGCGGACCGAGCAGATGGCCCGACAATGCGAGGTTGCGCCCGACAACCGGCCCCGCGAGGACCAGAAATCCTCCCAGAAACAATGCCAGACTTGCAGCCGTGCGCTTTGCGTCCTTGCGCTCGAGTTGCGCCACTACGCCCACGACGGCCAACGGCAACATACCATACCGCGTGGCAAACGCAAGCCCCGCAAACAGGCCCGCCAGCAGCGGCGCCCAAATCCGTTCACCGCCCTTCTCTCGAGGTCGCACCATGAAAAACAGCGAAAACAACGCGCACGCAATCGCCGTCGGTTCGCTCCAGGCGAAACTGACTACGCGCACGAAGTGGCCGCACACGAGCAGGACCGCCACGGATGCACACGCGACCAACTCGTCGAACAACGTCCGGGCCAGCAGGTACGTCGCCAGCAAAATCAAGCCGCCCGAGAGCACCGTCACGACGAGCGCGGCGTCCGGCGCGGATAGGCCAACCATGCTAAGAGCCGCGACGAGCAACGGGTAGAGCGGCGGCCAGATCGTGAGCGGCGCAGGCCGCCGGGCGTCCGCCAACGCCTCGAGTTCCTCGACGGTGTGGATAGACGTGCTGAAACCGTGACCCGCAACCATGTTCCGCGCCGCGTCCACGTACCCTATCGAGTCCGGCGAGAAATTCCGCATCCGCGCCAACGAATTAAACCCGAACAGACAAACGTACAACGCCACGCCCGCCAGAAAGAAACGCCGCGCCTTCGCGCTGAGGCAATCGTTTCCTCCCGATGGAAGTTCCGTTGAATCGGAGGCCGTCATAGGTTCTTCCTTCCGCTTGACACGCGCCAGAACCGCAAAGGCAGAACTGGCGCCCTTCCTGGGCTTTGTTATCATACTGCCGCTCAGTAACGCAAGGTGCAATTGCAGGGTGCAATTGCAGGGCAGCAACAAGGGGACGTACACGCTTGACCCCCGCTTCAAGCGAAGGCCCCTCGCTTGTGTCAGTGTTTCTGTTGGACCCGGTTGTCTTTACGGAAGGTTTGCGCTAGAGTAGATTTGCCTGGGAAATGGGGCCGTTTTCTCCCTAGGGATCGTGTGCAGAATGTGGAGGAACTTGTCATGGTGGATTGTTCGGGTCGTTGTGCCTTTCTGGTGGTTCTCGCGGTGGCCGCGGCTGCCCTGTCGGGGCTGGGGTGCCCATCGACGCGGCAACTCGCCGTATCGACTACCTCGCACGATTTTGGTTTGAGCGAAGCCCCGTGGACCTTCAAGGTCTGGAACGCCGACACGTCCGGGTCGATCTTGAACTTCGACCTCGCAACAAACGTCTCGTGGATCACGTGCACCCCGACCAGCGGCGCCAGCACCGGCCCGGCCGACCGCGAAACGATTACGGTAACCGTCGATCGCACCGGCCTGGCCGTCGGCGAGCACAGGGGCGTCATCACCATCTCGGGCCGGGGCGCGTTGTACGCGCAAGTCATCATTTACGCGACGCTCGCGGACGACATAGCGGTCTCGCATACCTCTTACGACTTCGAGGAGAGCCAACTCCCGTGGGCGTTTGAAGTCTGGAACGCGGATACGGACGGCTCGACGCTTTCGTTCGAGATCGAGCGCAACGCGGCGTGGATCGTGTGCAATCCATCGAGCGGGACCAGCACCGGCCCCAGCGACAGAAAGGCCATCACTGTCACGGCAAACCGAACCGGCCTGGCCGCGGGCACGCATTCCGGCGCCGTCACGATTTCGGCCAGCGGCATGGTCTCGAAGACCATCTCGGTGTCGGTATCGAGTTCGGGTAACGGCGCCGTGGTCGGCTCGCTGAACATCGAAGACGTGACTTCGCATTATTCGGCGCCGTACCTGTTGGACTTCACGTTCTCGCTCCGCGACGCCGACGACCACGCGGTAGTGGCCGATCCGGCCGCGTTCGAGATCGTGTGCATGGAAGACGGCGATCCGATCAGCGCGTCCGAGACGGGCGCGCACGCGGCCAAGGCGGCAAACAAACAGCTCAAATGCGTCTTGGTCCTTGATTACACACGCAGCATGGCCGACCCGAGCAACGGCGACGACGACGGCGACGGCATCTCGAACGCCATCGAGTACATGGAACAGGCCGCGAAGGAGAGTTTCCTCGATTCCTTGTCCGATGGCGCCCAGGTGGGGATCTACGAATTCCACCGGCGAGATCGAGAACCCCAGAAAGTCGCCGATTTTACCGCCGACAAAGCGTATCTCAAGGCGCGCATCGACGCGATATGGGACGAATACGTCCAAGGCTTCCCTGAAGTATCGCGGTGTTGGGATGCCGTATACGCTGCCGTGCAGGAGTTCGCCCTCGGCAATCCGGGCGATGAAAGCCGCTACGTGGTGTTTCTTTCCGATGGACGCGACGAATCGAGCGTGCACACGTACCACGACATCGTCGACGCGGCCATTGACCTCGGCGTGCGCATCTACTGCATCGGTTTCGGCGCCGAACTCGACTTGACCACGCTCCAGGTGATCACGACGCAGACCAACGGCGCCTACTATTCGGCCGATGCCGTAACCGATCTCGAGGAGCAATTCGCGCAGATCGGCTACGACCTTCAAGGGCAATACACCCTACGCTGGGCAACGTTGAAACAAGGCGACACGCCCTTCGAACCGTCGTTCACGATTACGTACGACGGCAAATCCGCCACGTACACCGAGGCCGACAACCTGTATCGCCCCTCGGACTATGCCGGCGACACACTTCAGGGCGTCCTGCGCCTTGTCCCGTCTCAGGGCGTCGACACGACGACCGTGTTCGTGCGGACAACCTATGTGCCCTACTACATCCGCGAAATCTGGCTCTACATCGAGAGCGCCTACGCGTTCGATGTATCCCTTGTGGCCGCCGCCGACGGCGGACTCTGCGCCGACTGGACGTTGGTGGTTCAAAACGACGCCGAGCTGCCCGGGAAATGGGTCGAGATCGAGAGTCCGGACCCGACCAACATCTTCAGTTCAATACCGTACGCGGTGTTCGGCCCGATTCTGCGGTTCGATTTCGCGGATTTGATAGAAGATGAGACCGCGATCTTCGATGCCGTCGCCGTTGACAACGACGTCTATAACGCCGTCGGCCAAAGCTTCATCATCGAAGGGTGGGAAGAGCAGCCGCCCGAGTAAACCCCGAACACGCACCTCCCGCGCGCTGGCCTACGCACCGTGCCCTATCTCTTCAAGGGCATGACGCAATACGGCGGCCATACGTCTGACTTGGACGGCGATGGCTTGCTTGCCTCGATCCGGGCTTGCATGCGTGCGCGGATCCTCGCCGCCTACGGCCAGCGGCCATACCTCCGGATCCGGATCGAGATTGTCCATCTCGACAAGTTCGGGCCGGAGCGCCATCACAAGCGACGTCTCGTTGGCCGCGGCGTGGTCCGTCTGAATGCCGAGCCCCGCCTTGTCCTCGGGGCTCCCCCAACACGCAAACAGACGCAGACCGAACTCTTGCTCCCACACTGGGCTGTGCTTGATAAAGAAATCCGTCGAAGGGCCGTGGCCGTGCGCCACGACGACTTTGAATCCGGCGCGGGCAAGTTGCTTCAAGACGGCTCTGAGAATCTGCTCGAAAAGCTCTTCCTCGATCCAGTAGGCACTGCCGTCGAGTTGCCGCGGCGGCGTTTCGGGGGCGCTGTGGCAATCCATGCCGTAGAGTTCACGGCCTTCGTGAACGGTGCGCCTGTCCGGCCCGACAAAAAGCATCGGGAGCACTATGCCCCCGACTTCTCTCGCAAGAACTTCAAAAAAGCCCTGGGACTGCAACCCGTCTGCGCCGAGCGGCAGATGTTCCCCGTGCCATTCAAGTGTGCCCAGGGGCAGATAGGCAATCGGGGCCTCGGCAATACGCTGCCGGAACCGGCGCGGCGTCAACTCCGCGTACAACACCCGCTCGACCATCGTCTTCTTCTCCTTACGGGGGCCATCAGGCTCTGACACTCCCCCTGTTTCCGCACGGCCCGAATCGATGACGCGTCAGTGCCGAATCTGAGGCGTCAGAACCGAGTCTAGCGTGTGAGAACCGAACCTGACGCGTCAGAACCGTATCTCCCGGATCTTGTCTAGATAATACTTGCAGTTGTCGAGGGGGGTGTCGGGGGTGACCAGGTGGTCGGGCAGCGGGATGTAGCCGCCTTCGGCCATGAGCGGTTTGCGGCGCTCGATCTCGGCGTCGATGTCTTTGCGTTCGCGTTCGAGCACTAGTTTGTTGATCCCGCCGATGAACCGCATGTCCCTGCCGTACTTACGACGCCAGGCCATCACGTCGGCGTCCCACGTGCCGACCTCGCACGGGAACATGACGTTAACGCCGCCGTCGAGCCAATGCGGCATGAGGGGTTCGATCCATCCGTCGCAATCCACCGCGTGCAGGTCGCAGCCGTAGGAAAGCAGCTTGTCGGAGACCTTTCGATATGCCGGCTTGACAACGCATTCGAACACGTCCGGTTGGATCAACGGCCCCGTCTTGAAGCAAATGTCTTCCCAGCCCAACGCCAGGTCGACGCGGATCTTGGGCATCACCTGATCCAGACCCCAACACACCAGATCGGCAATGGTGTTCGCCACTTCGCCGACGAAGTCCGGATCGACGCAGCACGTCACACAGAAGTTCTGAACCCCCATCCAGTCCCGCAACCAGCCAACCATGCTGCCGGTCGGCACGGCAACCGCCAGAGCCCCCGCATTCAGTCGCTCGAGCGTCTCATCCAGGTCGTCAGGGATGCGCGCAGGGTCTGGTTGCAGCCGCTTCTCGTACTCCGGCCATCCGGAACGATCCTTGAGCAAGAAATCAATGAAATGGGGCAGCGCGGACTGGTCTTTGAAATGCTGGGCCACCACGCCGTCGCTTTGCCGGAAGATCCGGTATTTTTCGGTTTCTTCGATCGTTTCTTCTTCAAAGGCGGGGTGCAAATACATGTTTATCGGTACGCCCGCCCACATGGGTTCTGCGTTGAGGAACTCATGTTCGCTCACGTCTTCGGGCAAACCTTCTTCCCGCCACCGTTTAACGGTCTCCCCCCAACCGCCCCAATGCCAAACGGGCATCCGATCGAACGCGCCGTAATGCATAATACTGTCGAACAAGTCCCGGGATCTCATGCCGAACTCCCCATAAATCGGTTACGGTCGCCGCCGAGACGCCGAGCAAAAACGGATTCGGCCGCCCCACGCAATTGCCCGGCCTCGCCGTGCAGAACGCCTCGCGAGTGCGCACCAACAATGCCATTCACCGTGCGGATTGTCAACAACAACATAGCCGACTCAACTCCCCTTAGGCTCGGACGCGGCGGTCGCGAACAAAGAGGTACAGACGCGTCTCGCTCCGCTGCCTAAGTCGGGGGCTCCGCTTGAGGTCCGCCGCAGGCGGACTCGCTTGCGTCAGTCGCCGCTTTTCGCTCACGCTTGCCGGGCGATTATGGAGCCGCCGCCAGTTGTGTGCGGCGGCTTATTTGTGTTATGCTCCGAAGCCAACGGGAGACTGCTGAGAGTGCGTGGGAATGTCGGGGCATCGAACGCCAACGAATCAATGTGTCTTCATGACCACGAAAGCTGCCAATACGGAGCACCATGGCGCCCGCGCGCGTGTTCTTTGGTTGAACGGGCGTTTCGCTGAAACACAGCCGGGGGGGCGCCATGGATGAGTTCGGGTACATCGTGGCGGCCGTCGGTGTGCTGGCGACGGTAGCGGCGGTGGGCGCTTGGGCTTTTGGCTCGGGGCGAGGTAGCCGCGCGTATCGTCGGGCCAAAAAACGGGGGCTCCAGGCCGCCGTGGGCGACTATCCGCCCGAGCCGGCGCACGATTCGGCGACGCCGAGTAACTCCGCTCTTCTCGAACACAGCAAACTCGTCATCCATGCACTTCTACATAGCATCTCGGAAGGCATCGAATCGTTGGCGCTGGCGAGCACCAAATACGGGGATGCCCTCGAGCGGCACAAGGCCTCGGTTGGAAAAGCGATAACCATCGCCAGCATTAAGGAACTCGAGCGCGTCATGCTCAAAGAACTCGATGAGATTCAACGCGCCAACAAAAACTACCGCCGCCAATTGGATACGGCAAACGAACGCATCAAGCGCCAACAAGAAGAACTCGAACAACTCCAGACGGATCTGGGCGTGGATTTCCTGACCAAGATAGCGAATAGACGAAGTCTGGACTCGCGCATCGTGGAAGAGGTCACCCGGGCAAAGCGCTACGGCAAGACGTTCTCCTTGGTCATTTTTGACATCGACCATTTCAAAGACGTCAATGACATTTACGGCCACATTGCAGGGGATCGCGTGCTCCGGGCCGTTGCCAAGATCCTAGACGAGCAAAAGCGGGCCAGTGATTTCCTGGCGCGGTATGGCGGCGAGGAGTTCGCGTTGATCCTGCCGGAAACGTCGGCAAGTCAAGCCGAAACCCTTGTGAAAAGGGCGGCAGAGAGAGTCGCGCACGCCCGGTTTCGCTGCGAAAACAAGTCCATATGGGTCACCGTCAGCGCGGGCGTGGGCGAAGTAGTCCCTGAAACCGATACCGCCGAGACCCTTTTCGGCAGGGTGGACAGGGCGCTCTACCATGCCAAAGAACAAGGCCGCAACCGCGTCGAAGTAGCCGCAACGCCGGCCGGCTGAGGGTTCGGCCGTGCGCCGGCACTGCCGTTTGGCAGTCCCGCGATGAGGCGCCTCGATTTGCGGAGCGGCGTCCCTTCGGCCACGCAACGTCGCGGCGTCGCACTCTGCGCGCCTAGAACCCGGAGCGCACGTGGTTGCCTCGTCGTCCCAATCCACTGCCACGGGTTCCGAATCCATATGCGTTTGCAGGGAAAACGGTGCTGGTTCGTCGTCTGACGACCCAAGTGGTGCACACAGGGCAATTTTGGATAAAATTGGGCAATTGCCGGTATTTACATGCAACGCGGCCGGCGCGCAGAATAGGGGTGCGAATCCGGATGCCCCAGACAACGCGAGGTCTGTGAGTTACCGAACCAAAGGGATCGGTCTTTTCAAAGGGAGGAGCAAATGAAACCGACACGAGGTGTGACGCGTCGGCGCTTCTTGTCGACGTTCAGCCAACGCGCCTTGGCCGGCGCAGTGGCCGCCTACGCAGGGAGACAGGTTCGGGCCGGGGCCGTGTCCGCAAACGACAGAATACGCCTCGCCTTGATAGGCTGCGGGGGCATGGGCAGCCGGCATCTCGAGGCGCTCCTCGAGAACCCGCAATGTGACGTCGTCGCGGCGTGTGACGTCTGGAAGCGCCGCTATGAGGCCGCCGTGCACAAGACGGCCCAAGTCGCCGGCAAGGCCATCGACGGGTATCAGGATTACCGGTACATCCTCGACCGAAAGGACGTTGACGCAGTGTTTGTGGTTACACCGGACCATTGGCACCCGTTGCTAACCATACACGGCTGCGAGGCGGGCAAAGACGTCTACGTCGAGAAACCCGTTTGCACGACAATCGTTGAGGGCCGCGCCATGGTTACGGCGGCGCGGCGGTATGGACGCGTGGTTCAGGCCGGCACGCAACAGCGCTCGATGCCCGTTTTCCAGAAGGCCATCGAGGTGGTCCGCAGCGGCCGACTCGGCCCGATCACGTCGGCGACGGCATGGGTCGGCGTAAACGGACACGGAGTAGGCGAGACGCCGATGCCGGCGCCCGACGACCTGGATTGGGACCTGTGGCTCGGCCCTGCGCCGAAAGTCCCCTATTCGCCGCAACGGCACACGGGATTCATGGGGTGGCACGACTACTGCCGCGGCGGCGAACTCACCAACTGGGGCGTTCATCTGATGGACGTGGTGCATTGGGGAATCGATCGGGATCGCCCGCTCAACGTCCAGGCCATCGGCGGGAGCTACCGAGATCGGCCCGGCGCGGACAACTACGAGACCATCGAGGCCATCTTTGAATACCGAGGGTGCACGGTTACGTGGGAGCAGCGGCACACCAATTTCTATGCGAACAAAGGCTACGGCATAAAATTCCAAGGGCCACTGGGCCAACTCGCCGTGGATCGCGGCACGTTTGCCGTCATACCGAAGTCGCTCGGCATACCCGAATTCATTGGCGAACCGGAGCGCAGTTGGGCGAACCCGGATCATCACAACAACTTCTTCGAGTGCATACGGACACGGAAACGTCCCGTGGCGGATATCGAGCAAGGTTTTCGCTCGACGACCGCGCCCCTGTTGGCGGGCATCGCACTCAAGACGAGACGCAAACTCAATTGGGACGGCGACGCGGAGCGATTCGTGCACGATGAGAGCGCCAACCGCCATCTATCTCGGGCCTACCGAGCGCCCTGGCATCTATGAACATTTTGCGGTAGGGCGCTGCGGGGTCGCATCGGCTGAGCGGCCCAAAGCCCGCGTCAGACCCGAATACCGATTGACCGTAATGGGAGGATCTTCGAATGTGTAACTTCTTGTGGCGCATAGCGACCGTCGGGGCATGGGCTGCACTCACCGGCGTCGCCGCGCCGGCATCCGAACTCGATGACCTCGTCCACGCACTGGCCAGCGACAATGAAACGGCCCGCGTCGAGGCGCGCCAGTTGTTGCCGCGGCAAGGCGCCGAGGCCGTACCGAAGCTTATGCCGCTGTTGATCCATCAAGATCAGCGAATCTGGCGCCCCGCCTTCAATGTGGTGGCCGACATCGCCAACGAGGTCTCCGTGCCCGGACGTGAAGGCGAACGCACTATGATTACCACAAGCCTGATGGCCCTGCTCGACGCCGGACAGCCCTACCACATCAAAGCGCGGGCGTTGCGATTGCTGCCGTTGGCCGTGCCGGAAGGCGCCGACCTATCGCCGATCACGGCCTTACTCGACGACCCCGAACTCCGCGAGAAGGCCCGGGCAGCACTGCTCGAGATGGGCACTGCGGAAGCGCGCGGGGCGCTGCGGGCGGCCCTCGATGACGCGCCGCCCGAGTTCACGTGCGCGTTGCTCGACGCCCTCGGCGAACTCCGCGACGAGAAGGCCCTGCCGCAAGCACTCGAGCGAACGAATCACGCCGACGCCCACGTGCGGGCCGCGGCCCTGCGCGCACTCGCCTGGACCGGCAATCCACGATACGAACGAGCGGCGCGCGCCGTCTGCGCGACCGCCGGCCCAGACACCGAACGCGCGGCAACCGACGCGCTCCTCCGTTTTGCCGACGCGATGGCGGCGAAGGGGGGCAACTGGAACCGCGCGATCCAGCTCTACTACGACGTACTCGAGGACACCGAGGACAGCACACTGAAGAGCGCCGCGATTATGGGGCTGGCCCGGTTCGGCGATGAAACGGTAATCCCCCCGATCATCGAAGCGACGGCGAACGCCGAGCCCCGGCTCAAAACCGTAGTAGTCCACGCGTTCAAGTGCCTCGGAGGCCGCGCGGCGGCAAAACACATGGCCGCGGCCTATCCCCGACTCGCCCCGAACATCCAGCGCGCTCTGCTCGACGTCTTCGCCAGGAAACACGAGCCGCTACTGCTCCCAATCCTCCTCGATGCGGCCCGCGATGAGGACGCCGATTTCCGACGCGCCGGGCTCGAGGCGTTGGGCGAAGCCCGACAACTCGAAGGCATGACCGTGCTCGCCGAGGCGGCCCGATCCGCCTCGGACGACGAAAAAGAACTCGCGTTGGCGTCGGCGTGGCGGCTCGCGGACGCCCTGCGCGGCGCAGCCAACGCCCCTGCCGCAGGCAGTGCATATCTGACCTTGTACGGCCTTGCCCGCGACGATGCGGAGCGCCGCAGAGCGCTCGAGGGCATTGCGGCCTGCCCCGCCTCAGAGGCCTACGACGCTTTGATGGCGGCGCTTCAGGAACCGGCGCTGGTACAAGAAGCGGTCAAAGCCATGATGGCCGTCGCCGAAACGCTCGCGGCATCCGGGCAGAGCAAACCGGCCCTGGCCGCATATGAAGCGATTCACGCTGTGGACGATTCGGTGGCGACCACGGCCGCCATTGGGCCGCGCATGGAGGCCTTGGGCGCCGCGGTGAGCGGGGCGGAAATGCTGGGACTCGTCACCACCTGGCACGTCGTCGGCCCTATCGCGTGGGACACCGACGCCGATTGGGCCAAGCCGCTTGTCGGCGAACCGGACATCGACCTCGGCGCCGCGTATGTATCGCGGAACCGCGAGGTCGCATGGCAACCGTACAAAACCCACAGCGACATCGGCATTGTCGACCTGATCCCGTTATTGGGCGCGGCAGAATGGTGTTTTGCCTATGCCTACACCGAGATCGCCGTCGAGCAAGACGTCGATGCCGTCATCCGGTTGGGCAGCGACGACGGCAACCAGGTTTGGGTCAATGGCGAAGTCGTGGCAGAGAATCGAGTGGATCGAGCACTAGCCGTCGATCAGGATGCCGTCAACGTGCGTCTTCACGCAGGCACAAACACAATTCTCCTCAAGATCAGCCAGGGCGGCGGCGGCTGGTGTTTCTGTGTGCGACTGACGGATCCGTCCGGCGCGGCCTTGACATTCGACGAATTGGCGGTCCCCTAGACAACGCAAAACGAGAATAGAGAAAGGTGCGAGCCATGAGCGCGGTTGTGCTGCTACTGACGGCGGGTATTGCGATTGAGCCCGCTATCCACGACGCACTGGTGTTCGAGAAGACTCGGATCGGCCACGCGACGTTCGAGGCCGCCGCCGCGTTCGATGTGGACGATGACGGCGACATCGACATTGTGTCCGGCGGCTACTGGTACGAAGGCCCCGAGTTCAAAGTACAGCACAAAATCTGCGACGTGCAGCAAGTCGGCGATTACTATGACGATTTCTCCGACTATCCGATGGACGTCAACGGCGACGGATACCTGGATATCGTCACCGGCGGGTTTTGGGGCTTGACCTTGCGCTGGCGTGAAAACCCGAAGGGAAAGCCCGTCGAGTGGCGCGTCCATGAGGTGGCCGAGGTGGGCAACATCGAGCGGAACTGCTTCTATGACATCGACGGCGACGGCATGGTCGAAGTGTTTCCAACGACCTCGCCCGTACACATATTCAAGCTGGCCCGGGGCGCGGACGGAAAAGGCCTGGGCCGGTTCGAGCAGTTCACTATAGCGCAAAAGGGCGGGGGCGGCCACGGCATCGGATTCGGCGACGTGAACGGCGATGGTCGGCCCGATATCGTTTTCAGCGGCGGATGGTTCGAGGCGCCCGAGAATCCCTTCGCCGGGGCGTGGGACTGGCATCCGGAATTCAGTTTCGGGGCGGCCAGTGTGCCAATGCTGGTGTTCGACGTCAACGAAGACGGCCGCAACGACGTCATCGTCGGCCAAGCGCACGGCTATGGCTTTTCTTGGTGGGAACAGACGGTTTCGGCCGACGGCGCGCGCGGCTGGGTCGAGCACGTCATCGACGCGGATCGATCCCAATACCACGAACTCCAACTCGCCGACATCGACAACGACGGCGCGCCGGAACTCATCGCCGGCAAGCGATACCGCGCGCATTGCGGCCACGACCCCGGCGCCGACGACCCGCTCGGCCTCTACTACTTCGAGATCAACCGCAGCGCATTTGTTCGCGTCACGCTCGACTACGGCCCGCCGGTACGCGCGAGCGGCGCCGGCATATATCTTTGGGTAAGCGACGTCGACGGGAACGGCTGGAAAGATGTCGTCGCACCCGGCAAAGAGGGACTCTACCTTTTCAAGAACATGGGCCCGCCCAGCGAATAACCGCCGTCGCGTCCCGTTCCCCTTAGCTTCGGCTCAAACAATCCATGCACTCGCAGTCCCGCAAGTCCCTTCATCTTGCCATCCGGTTGAAACAGCAACCTTGGACGGGTAGAATACCCGCCATGACTAGCGACTACATACGCCGTTCCCGTTCCTCGATGGGCATGCCCATGCCCGCGTAGCGCGGGCCCAGTCTCGTTTATCCAAGAATTCGATTCTGCTTGCTAAAACGGCATAATAGTCGCCTGCCAAGGAACGCCGAACGAGCGACGTGGGCGACACGGGATGAAGACATGACCAAACAGCGATATCTCGTGACTTCCGGGCTGCCGTATTCGAATGGCCGGTTGCATGTGGGGCATATTGCCGGCGCCTACCTTCCCGCCGACACGTACGTCCGGTACCGGCGGGCGCGCGGCGACGAGGTCCGGTTCATTTGCGGCAGCGACGACAACGGCGTGAGTACGTTGATCGCCGCGCGCAAGGAAGGCACCACGGTCGAGGAACTGACGGCCCGCTACAATGCACGCCAAGCCGCCGATTTCCAAGGACTTGGCATCGAGTTCGACATCTATGGCGGAACCCACCAGCCGGGCTTCGTCGAGCACCACAACCGATTGAGCCAGCAATTCTTCCGCATAATGTACGATAAAGGGTATTTCACGAAGAAGAAAACGTGCCAGTTATACGACGCGGAAGCCGAACAGTTCTTGCCGGACCGCTACGTCAAGGGCACGTGCTACCACAAGAAGGCCGACGGAACACCGTGCGCATATCCCGAGGCATACGGCGATCAGTGCGAGTCCTGCGGCAGCATGGTCGATCCGATCCAACTCATCAACCCCGTCAGCACCATAACGGGTACGACCCCGGAACCCCGTGAAACCACGCACTGGTATTTACGCCTGGACCAGTTTGAGGACCCAATCCGAGAGTGGCTCGAAAGCAAACGCAACCCGCAGGACGGCTCGCCGCCGTGGCGCGAGACGGTGCTGAACTTCACCCTGGGTCAGATCAAACAGGGACTGCCGGAGCGCGCCATGACCCGCGACCTC
>DUZM01000070.1 GCA_013349485.1 Candidatus Hydrogenedentota bacterium
ATTGTGGTGTACAACGACGCAGACAACGGCGTGGGCGCCGCGGCCGTTGCCTCGACCGCAGCCGTGGTCGACTGCACCCCCCCAGTAATCTCCGGCGTCGCGACCAGTTACGTCGGCGGCATCAAAGCCAAGATCTCGTTCGAGACCAATGAGCCCTGTGTTGGCGCCGTCCGCGTCGGCCGCGAGTGCGACGCGCTTACGATCGAAGCCGAGGGGCCTCTCACGACGGCGCACGTGGTGACGGTTGCCGGCCTGATGCCGCAAACCGACTACTATTTCGTCATCGAGGCCGCCGACGCTGCCAAGAACACCGCGGTCGATGATAACGGCGGGGCGTGCCACGCGTTCACTACGACCGACTACGTCGACTACTTCACCGAGCCGTTCCTTGAGATGGTTTCGGACCTGCCGAATCGATCTGTAACCTTTATACCCAACAACTCGGCCAGCAGCTATCGCGCGTGCGCCGCTACCACGACCGATTTCTACACGAATCCGGCCGGCGGGAGACGACTCGCGTTGGCCGACGACGACTTCCGGAGGTTTGCGCTGAGCGCCGGCAGAACGGTCAAGCTGTACGGCAAAACATACGACACCCTCTACATCGGGAGCAACGGCTACATCACATTCGGCGGTGGCGACACGGCGTGCAATCCGGAGCTGGCCTCGCATTTCTCGAGGCCACGGGTCTCCGGATACTTCGGCGATCTATACCCGCCATTCTCCGGGCTTTCGGCTTTCATATCGGTGCGGCAATTGCCAGATCGCGTGGCCGTGACTTACAAGGACATGCCCGATTTTTGGGGCGACGTGCAGAGCTTCCAGATCGAGTTGTTCTACGACGGCGTCATCCGGATCACGTGGCTGACGCTGACCCGGCCGTACGGCATCATCGGCCTGTCGGCCGGCCACGGCGTTCCGGTCGACTTCGAGTCGAGCGACTTGAGCGCCTACACGAGCTGCAGCAGCGTGTACGGCAATCAAATCGGCACGGCGTGTGCAGGCGCCATGGTAAAGGGGCGTGGCGTGCTGCCGCGCGACGGCCGTGATCTCGGCGACCTCGTCGTGATGGGCCTTGCCGTTGTGGCTATGACCGCGCGGAAGCCGCGCCGAGGGCGGGCGTCCGCGTACGTGACCCCTCGTACGGATGAGGAATGTTGCGGCACGCCATAAGCCGCTGGGGGTTTGCCGCGGATGGCGCCCCGTGATAGACTAGGTGCGACAGGACGCCGCGCCGACCAGGCAGCGTGGCCGGACTCGGCACAGGGACCCCTGAACGGAAATGCCGAACACGACCCCCTCAGATAACGCCCCGGCGGCCAAAGAAGTCGAGTATTCCGATCTGCATCGGGGGGAAATGCTGGAGCGGACGCAATGGGCTCGCGAGTTCAGTTGGCACCAGCTTCAAGTGTTGGCGCGGCACATGCGCACCTTCGAGGCCGAGAATGGAACCCTCCTTTTCCGAGAAGGCGATCGAGGTTCTTACATGTGCCTCATTGCGCGCGGCAAAGCCAGTGTCGTGAAGGGCGACCAGAGCTATGGGATGAAGTATTTGGCCACACTCGGCCCGGGGAAGACGTTTGGGGAGATGGCGCTTTTCGACGCCGAACCGCGTTCGGCTTCCGTGGTCGCCACGGAGAAGACGCTGCTGCTGGTGCTGACTAAGGAAGGCTTCGAAGCGCTCGCGGCGGAGATGCCGCAACTCGCCCTCAGACTCGTCATGAAGCTCGCGCGGATGATGAGCGAACGCTTGCGCAAGACGAGCGGCGCCCTGTCCGAACACCTCGAACGAATCGACAAATAGCAGCGCGGGCCGGCGCGGAACCGGGCAATCAAAACAGTTCCGGAGATTGACGTACCAACGCAAGAACCCCGTCCAGCATCTGCTCGGCATCCGCACTTTGTGGCGTAAGCCCAAGGCCCTCGAGCATCGAGGCGCAGCGCGCGATAAGATCGGTTTCCTCCTGTTCCGACGACGGCGCGACACACGTCAACGCGTCTGCCACCGCGACTATGCCGACGATGTCCCCATGTGCTGCAGCCTGGTCCGGAGCATGGTGAAACCGGATCGCTTCCGCAATCGACTTGGGCAAATCCCAGTGCTCTGCCAACTCGTTACCGGCCTCGGCGTGTGTCAGCCCGATCAAGTCCTGTTCGGCCTTGATTAATTCGTCGCCTTCCAGGTCTTGCCGGATTTTCGCATACTGATTAGGCACCGTCTCAAGCAGGGCCAATCGCCCCACATCGTGCAGCAACCCTGCCGCAAACATCCCGCTCTGATGATTCCTGCCGCAGGCCGTCGCAATGGCCCTCGATGCCGTGGCGCAAGACAAGGCCTTACGCCAGAACCGGTTATAGTCGAACTTCTTGGTCGTGTCGAATAGATCGATTACGGCCACCGACAACACGACGCTGTACACTTCCCGAAGGCCAAGCAACGAAACGGCCAACTCGATCGAGTCCACCCGATGGCGGAAACCGTACGCGGCCGAATTGGCCACCCCGAGCACTTTGGCGGCAACCGGCGGATCCGTGCTTACGATTTTGGCCACGTCTCTGGATGACGTGTGCATATCGACCATGGCCGCCCGCACCGACGTAACCGTGTCCGGCAGCGCCGGCAACGACTCTATCCCCCGGATGAGGCGGGCCACGCCCCTCAGTCTCAGAACGCTGCGCGAGCCCAAGTCGGTCGTTCCGGGCCCAACTGGGCCGTCCGTAGCGGGCGACGTTTGCTCCCGAGGATAGTAGCGATTAATGGCGTGGCCGATGTCGTCTGGCGAGCACAGCAGCGCCTTGACGCGGAGCCCGGTCATTTCCTCGAGTTCTGCAATGGTCTTTGCGTCAAGGGGACATGCCATGCCCAACGTCAGCAGATTTCCAAGCTTATCGATAGGGAAAACCTCATGCTTAGCGGCAAACGCCTTCGGGACGAGCGCCACCAGTTCTGCGGGTATCGCATAGTTTGCAAGGTCGATGCTTGCCACCCCAGGCTGCTTCGACAGAAACCGGAGAAACGCCTCCGGACTCAGGTACCCCAGCGATATCAACACTTCGCCCAGTTTGCCCCCATCGCGCCGCTGGCGTTCCAGGGCATCGTTCAACTGGCCGCGCGTGATGAGCCCAGCTTCGCAAAGCAACTCGCCAATGCGGCGCCGGCCTTCGGGCGCCTGCGGGACCGGCCGCGACGCGCCCCCGGCGCGGCCCCCCGTTCGGGCGCCCGCGGTATTCTGCTTGGTGGCAATGGTTTCCCGGCCACAGCCCCCGCACCGCACAGCGTCCCCAAAATCGTTGGCGCCCATTTCGGACTGATGCCCGCAGACATCGCACGTAAACATCAACATTGTAAACCTGATCCCGTGTGCAATAAGACCTGGCGGCGGCGTACCTAGGCTTTCGCGCAAGGCCGAGCTATGAGGGCGCATCCTTGGCCCAGCACGCCCTGCCCCTCGACGGGCATATGGTATGCTGGAGCGGCCACATTCCCCCTCGCACGAGAACCACCTACTCGAGCCCCAAACGCCGTCGGCCAACATGTAACGCTCGTCGAAGAAACAGGCCGTAGCCCATGAAAATGCCCAAGACCCCGCCGCCGCACTCCCGAGCTTCGGAAAAGGGGACAGAAGGACATGCTTTTTTCTTTTAACTACCACGAATCCGGTATATACGGTGGAAACGGGGGTGCAGGCCAATGTTTCGTTCTGGGCCAACACGCGCGGCGGGATTCCACAAAACGCGCTCGCCGCGAGGGATTATGCGTGAACTTGCTCTGATGCGCCCGCAGCCTGCCCGCATCAAGCGTGCCTTGCCAGGCATCCGGCCGATGAATCGAGGAAAGTGCCAAGAGCTGCCGCTGGAGAGCCGGCACCCCCCGTCCGCGCCTCCGGCCCGCCGTTGTCTCATTGCTGCCAGAAAGAAGAGCGAGCGACTCCGTCGCCCGCCTCGTGTGTTCAGTGGTGCTGGAGGCGGGACTTGAACCCGCACGCCGGATTAACGGCACTAGGTCCTTAGCCTAGCGTGTCTGCCAATTCCACCACCCCAGCCGAATTGTCTTGATCCTACAACGTCTTTCACGACGGTTTCAAGTTCTCGACGAGACTCGAATTACGGGATAAAACGCGCGCAACAAAGGGCCTTACGTCGGCGAGCCGCGTTTACAATAAAGCCAGATAATGCATTGGCGCGCACGGGCACGGAATGAGACGTGTCGGTTTCGGCTGCGCCAAGCGCCGCTTGTTGACGATGTTGCCCGCTTCCATACCCTACTCCGCAGACCAGAAGCGGGAATCACTTCCCCCCGGCCCCACTCTGACCGTGGCCTTGCGGGCACATTTCGGACAATGACCTACGTAGGCCGTCCCTGCTTTGTTGAGATAAATGCGCACATACACGTGGCAGCACTTGAAAAACATGCCGATGTAAGGACGAGGCTTTCGCGGCCCCATGGTTGCATCCTTGACGTGCGGGGGCTCGCGCGGCGCAGGACGTTGGCCGCCTCGAGCCTGGGCAAATCATAGGCAACCGCGGCGAGATGACGCAGATGCCTGCAAATACAAAATGCACAACCCATGAAAAGAAGCGGGATGGCTATCCTGCCCATAATTCAGGGCCTGGAAGGCCGTGCCACCGTTGCAGGAAAACTCGCACCGATTCATGGATTTTGCCGCAGAACTCTCCTGAACCCGGCAGACTGTTAGGAACCCTCGACGGCCGGGGGCTTCGCTTCACGCTCCTCGTTAGTGTTTTTCGGAGCCGCTTTTGCCCTGCGACGTTCGATGAAGATCGCGAATACGTTCTCGCAAAGGTCCCAACCGAACCACACAAAAGCTGCCGCAACGGCCCCCGCCATGGCCGACAGCACAAGTATTACGACTATTCGCATTATAGTTTCTTCCCTCATGCCCGAGCGCTCCGTCGGCCGGGGCAATGCCTACCGCGCGACGCGCTGCCAGGCGGCGCACGCCTCTTGTCAATTCCGTGCGAGGCGCCCGTGCGGTACGAAAGGCGGCATCCTCGTGGACGGCGCCGCGACGGGGGGCGCCTGCGGGATCACCAGCGGATTGCGCTCCTGCAATGACAAGACCCGTTCCCGCAATGCGTGGACCTCCCCCTCGAGCGCTGCAACCTGCGCCGCCAGAATCCTGTTGGTCTCTCGCAGCGCGCGGTTGGCCTCGATCAGGGCATGCTGTGAGGCAATGACCGCCTCCCGGACGGCCCCGTCGCGTTCACCACCCGCGTCCTGGGCTTTGTCCGGGGCCTCGCCGTCCTCCGGCGTCTGGGCGACGTCGGCATCGTCTGGAACCGGCGCCGCGTCGTCCACTTCCATCGCATCGAACCACGCGGCGCCGGACCCCTTCAACACGCATCGGCAGGTAATAAAGTCGGCGTCTTCGGGCACGCGCACGCGCATCTCGACGGGTGTCCAGTCTCGCGTGCCCCAAATCGCTGCGTCCGTGCTGCTGGTGTTGGCGCGTAGCACCGCGAAGGGTCTTTTCCGGAAACACTGGATCCAAATCGCCGCTTCAACGGCCTCTTCGGTTTTGATCATGCCGCGGACAAGCAGTTCCTTACCGCCGAGGTCGGCAATAACGTTCTGACTCCAGTTGTTGATCACTTCGTTCTCGGAGCCCGGCGGCACGCGCAAGAACACGGAATACGTCCCCTCGCTGGCCGTTTCTGCGGCAAGGCGCCCTTCGGCGCCCTCTCGGGGCATAAGATACAGCGACCAACCCTTCGGTTGATCGCCTGTTCGTTCCTCGAACCCGGGGTTCGTGAGGAGGTTCCCGGCGGGGGCGGCACGGCAAACGCATACCACCACCGCCCATGTCGCAACATATGGCAGACGACGGTTCATCCGTCTAGCGGAGCCCCTCGAGTCGCCGTTTGAGATCCCGGGCGCTTGTGGCCTGACGAAGCGCGGTGGCCTCATCAATTCTGTCTTTCTGCACTAAGTCGAACAGCGCCTGATCGAAGGTCTGCATCCCGTACTGGTCTTGTCCGTCCTCAATGAGCTTTACGATATCCTTAAAGCTCTTGCCTTGCTCGATGAAATCCCGCACGGCGCGTGTGCCGATGAGCAGTTCCGCGGCCACGCATCGGCCGCTGCGCGTTTTCAACGGCAGAATCCGCTGCGAGACTACCGCCCGTAGGACGCTCGCAAGCTGTTTGCGAACCTGGATTTGCTGGTGCGGTTCGAAGAAATCAATGATCCGGTTCAGCGTCTCGACCGCGTCGACGGTATGCAACGTCGAGAACACGAGGTGCCCGGTTTCTGCCGAGGCAAGTGCGGTGCGCACCGTCTCGGCGTCGCGCATTTCGCCAATGAGAATCACGTCGGGGTCCTGCCGGAGCGCCCCCCGCAACGCGTTGGCGAAGGACAACGTATCATGGCCGATTTCGCGTTGCGTAATAATCGCCTTCTTGTCTTTGTGGAGGAACTCGAGTGGGTCCTCGACCGTTACAACATGGGCGGGCCGGGTATCGTTGATCTCGTTGATCATCGAGGCCAACGTAGTCGACTTGCCGCTGCCTGTGGGGCCGGTCACAAGACAAAGGCCGTTCGCCGTGCCGCAGATCCTCTTGAGGACCGGTGGCAGGCCAAGTTCCTCGATGGTCTTAATGAGCACAGGGATCACCCGGAGCACAATGCGCGTGTGCCCGTCGTCCTTGCAGATATTTACCCGAAACCGTGCGACATCTCCCAGAACGTACGAGATGTCGAGTTCCATGACCTTCCGGAACTTGTCGATGTCGGCCGGACTCGCAATGCTGCCGAACAGACTCGTGACGTCATCCTCCGTCAGCGGCGGTCCGTCGAGCCGCACAAGGTCGCCATCGATTCGGTAGATAGGCGGATTGCCCGTCTTGAGATGAATGTCCGAAGCGTCTTTCTCGACAGCGCCTCGCATCAGTTCTTCCATCGTCATGGTTCGAGTCTCCTTCTCCTTGCCGTCTCGCCCCCAGCTATAAGATTACGCTCCAAACGTCCGTCCGTTCCAGTTCGGTGGAACCAGCCGCTCGCCTTGTCCCGCTATGATACACGATCAAGCCGTGAATTTGCACCGCGCACGAGGGTCCGGCCGCCGAGTTGCTTGCCGTTCGCCGCGCCTGTGAGAAGCAACCGAAGTTCCACAAAACGTGGCCGCGCGCAGCGAATGCCGCGGCAAGATGGTCCTCAGTGTGCGTCGAGCATTGCGCCTTTCTGGCAACTACGGGCTTCTTGTTTGACAAAGAGTCTTCGGGTCTTCTTTCGTTCGGCGGGGGCGAAAAATGTCCGAGCGCCGCAAGCGAACTGTTCCAGCAGACCCCGAGCGCGTCCGTCAACGGCGTCGAGCAAGCCGTTCATGCCTTCCCGGGCCCTTGGCGGCGCGTCGCGGGCGGCCTGCTCGATGTAGCCGCGAAGCACGCGGAGATCGTTCCAGTCGCCCAGCGCGGTTTGGGTGTCCTTAAGCCGCTCGATGAAGGCCGTCATCGCTTTGCCGTACAACGCCGCATAGACTTCGCATGCGTATCGAAGCTTCTTGTACTCGATCCGCAGGGCGTGGAGGTCGGGTTCGGCGCCGGACTTTCTCCAGACGTCGTAGTGGTCGGCTAGGTTCTGGTAGCGGCGTCTCAACCGGCGGGCTGCGTGCTTCACGTAACAGTCCTGGGTCGGAGAGAGCGCCTCGAAGAGGCGCAGAAGCCGGCGGTCGAACTTGTGGGTATCGAGATCGCCTAACCCCCGAGCGACGTTTCTGGACTGCTGGTCTCGCTCAGCCCGGAGACGGCGAACGACGTGATTCACCGCGTAGCGCGGCGGCCCGTGGAAGTCTTTTCGCAATCTCTGCAGCACATCGATGACGACATCCAGTTCCCGGGCCTTGCCGAGGGCACGCGTAATCCGGCGCACGCGCCGCTGAAAACGCCTTCGACGCGCTTGGGGAAACAAGAACGCGTGCTCGGACACCGCTACCCGCACCCGCCGTGACGCCACCCGCATGTCATGGATGCCGTCGCACACCTCGGCGCGGGCCGGCTCGATTTGGGCCCGCAACGCCTTCACGCGGGCCTTGAGTATCTGCCGGGCTGACCGCTCGGCCAGTACGCAGTGCTTCGCCATGTCGGATCCCGGTTTCTGGTCCCTCGTTTCTGGTTTCTGATTTCGGGCAGGGCGGTGGCCGCCACAATTCTTTCTTGCGCCGCCCGCGTATCCGTTTGTTTAGATCGTCAGGAGGTCGCAGACGGCCGGTTGGCTCGCCCCGTTGCCTCCCGAGCAAAATCAGAAACCACAAGCTGGGAATCAGAAGCCAGGAATAGAAAACCAGAAACTGGAAACCGACTCAGTCCAACCCTTCGATAACCGGCCCCTCGGGTTCGCCGAAGTCGAGTTCGGTCTCTTTCAGGTCGAGTAGAGCGCGCACCTTTTTGCGCAGGCGCGTCTGAACGGAACGCACCGAGCCCTGGGCGCTGACTTTCGTCAAATTGAATTCCTTGGTTATCTTTGAGAATTGCCGTATCATACGTTTCTGATAAACAATAAAGCTGTCGTACGGGTTATCGGCTAGGTTCAGGTCCATGCCGCATTCCCAGTACCCCATCTTCTCCGCCATCAGCGCCCGCTCGACCAGTCTGTCCAAATCGAGATGAAGACACATGGTAAGATGCGGGATCAGTGCGAACCCGTAAGCTTTCCGCAGCCATTCAGGGTCCACGCCGCGAACGGCGTATCGCGCGAAAATCGTGTATACGTACCTGTCCGCAAGCACAACGAACCCACTCTCGAGGGCCGGCAGGATCTGGCGCTCCAGCCGATCCGCCAAGTCCGTCGCATAAAACAACGCCAAGGTCCGCCTGCGGATCTGATTTCCCTTCTTTGCCCGGCGCAGCCCGTCCTCGGCCAGTTCCGATTGGCACAGGGTCGTGGTCGTTACGCCGTATCCCAAACGTTCGAGCCAGTCCTGGAGCAGGCGGATGTGCGTACTTCTGCCGATGCAGTCCGGCCCCTCGAGCACAATAAGGCGGCCCTGAAGCACGTTCTCCTCGCGCGACGGCGTGCGCGCACCGAAGTATTCGGCTTTCATTTCTTCTTTTTCCCCCGGCTCATCTTCTTTTCTTGAAGCTTTTCGGTAACGAAGCGGCGAATCCGGCGCTGTTGTCGTTCAATCGGGTGCGCCCCGTTTACGACGACGAGATCGTGCTCTTTGACTACCCTTTCGTATTCTTCAATGATTCTACGCTGGAATCGCATGAAACTCTCGGCGGGGTCGCGGCTCAGATTGAGGTCCATGCCCGCCTCGTAGTACTTGAGCATCGGCCTACCCCGGAAGATGCGCCGCATCGCCACCTCGAGCGGCACCGAGAAGTAGAAGGCGATGTCCGGCCGCACCGCAAAACTGTACAGGTCGCGGACCCATTGGCGCTCGACGCCGCGCACCACGTCGCGACAGAACGCCGTGTAGACATACCGATCCGCCAGGACCACCATGCCCGCCTGGAGATACGGCACTATCGACTGCTCGAGCCGATCTGAGAAGTCCGTGCAATGAATAAGCGAAAACGTCGTTGGGGTGAGTATCTGCTTCGTCTTGCCGAGTTTCGTCGTCCTCTTTACCAGTTTCGAGGAGTTCCACTCCGTGAAGAATACATTGTAGCCTTCCTGAATCAGCCACGACCGCACTAGATCGAGCTGGGTGCTTTTGCCTGACCCGTCGATCCCCTCGACCACGATGAGCATACCGGGATGCTCGTGCGGTTCATGCAACCCAGCCATTCTCGATTACCTCGAAAACCGATGATCCGGACGGGGCCGCGAGGCCTAGGCCTGCCCTCGGCCTTCCTGACCCCCTTATCGTACCGTTGCGCCAAGCAAATTCTAGCACGATGCAAAAGCGTGTTGTCAAGGCGAGCAGACAAGTGCTAAGATTTATTGCCTCCACTGGGCGCCGGGAAAGGAGGTCGTCGTGAAGGAATTGCGCACTTTGGTCGAGCTGGACGGGGCGCTTGCCGATTCCCATGAGGCCGCCATTTTCATTTTCAAGCACAGCACCCAGTGCCCGATCTCGGCGAAGGCCCACGGCGAAGTGAAAGGCTATCTCGCGCAAAAAGGGGAATCCGAGCCGGAGGGCTTCCTTGTCAAAGTCATCGAGTCGCGTCCCGTGTCAAACGAGATAACCCAACGGCTCGGCTTGCCGCACAAATCGCCGCAAGTGATCCTGATCAAGGACGGGAAAGTCCTGTGGGACGAATCGCACCTGGCCATTACCGCGGACGCGATTGCTCAAGCCGTTCGAGCCCTCGATGCCTAACCGGCGGGGCGCGCGCGCTTGGAGGCCGAGCAGGGTTCCGCGCCGGGTCTGGTCCGTCGCGTGCCGCCTTGACCGGCCTCAGGACTTCCCGACGCGAAAGCCTTCCGGTGTAATGGTCACGGAGATCGTCCTGGGCGGGGACATGCTCAAAAGCGTCGCGGGCGTGCCCGAAGCCATCGCCCACGCGGCCGAGAAGTCAATCCCGCACCGCTCACACACGTTGATTACGGCCCAATCCAACGTGAGGGCAGAGCCCGCCAGATTGGATTGGCCTGGCTTCGAGACCCGCAACGTATCCGAGACCACCACCTCTTCGCCGCCTAGCGTGTAGGATCCGGGGCCGACGTCCGCCGCCGCCGTCGCGTCCGAGACCAAAACCGATTTCCCGAGCGTTTTGGCCCGCAAGAAGTTCTTCAGGGTACTGAATGGCATGTGATGGCCGTCGGCGATAAAACTGGCCGAAAGGCGATCATCGGCCAATTGGGCTTGGACGTAGTTGTCCAACCGGGGCAGCATCTGATGCGAGCCGTTCCCGAGATGCGTGGCGATCCGGGCGCCCGCCGATACGGCCTCTTCGAGACATTCCGCCGACGCTTGCGTGTGGCCGATGCCCACAAGAACGCCGGCCTCGGCAAGTCGCGCAATCAACTCGATGGCGCCGGGCAGTTCCGGCGCCAACGTAAACACGCCTATCCTGCCGCCGCTCGCGTCGCGGAGCCGCGGCCAGAGGTCCGGCACTTGGGCAGGCGCGCGGCAGAACGCCCGCGGATGTGCCCCACGAGGTCCGTCCTCCGGCGATACAAACGGCCCCTCGACATGCAGCTTGGGAAACGTTTGCGCAAGTTGCGCGTCTTCTTGGACAATTGCGGCGTACTTGCGTGCGCGCCCCACCATTCGCTCAGGGTCGTCGGTTATGAGTGTCGGCAACGCGACAAGCACGCCGCGGCGCCTTAGCGCCGCCTGAACCCGGCGGAATGCGTCTGCCGTCCAGTCCGCCGGAGCGGAATTGAAGTCAAATCCGGCGCACCCGTTGACCTGAAGGTCGACGAGGCCGGGGCCGGTATATGAATCGGGCAGGTTTCTCGATGCATTCATGGCGCACAATTGCCGGAGGTCCACGTTCCCGCAACCATAGACGATTCGCCGTCAATCTGCAAGCCATTCGTTCCCGGCGCCTTGGCGGCGTTGCCGCTTCGCTATCGCGACGCCTGCCTACCGCCTTTGAATCGGGCGATCTCGGTGCGCATGAGGTCGAGATAGAAATGCCCGAACACCTTCGACGGTTCGACGTCGTTGCTGAACTCGGGGTCGATTTCCTCATTCGGGACCCATTCGTTCCACGAGTTGATAAGCACGATCTTCGGCCCGACTGCGCGTACACGAGCCCATTGTTCGCGGAAGGTGTCGCCGTCTCGCCGTCCCATCGTGCCTTCCGTCCCCCAGCCGCGCGGTCCCGGGAAGGCCGCGCTGACAACCATGGCCTCCGGTTTGCCGTCAAAGACGCTGTAGGTCTGCGGACTGCGGTCCCACCATGACCAGTAGCCGAATTTGCTGCGTCCGTCACCGGCGACGAGATAGGGCTGGTCGTCCATGAACCCCGTCATCCATCGTACGGTAAACCGCGGGTCGTCCCAGTCGGGTGGCCCGGAGAGGTACGCGGGCGGCGGCGGACACCAGACGTAGATGACTAGCAGGGGTTTGCCCAGGTATTCGAGCAGCAAAGGACGATACTTCGGATCGGCGACGTACGTGTCGTAAACCTGATCGGCTTTCCGCGCAAGATTCCCGTTGGCCACGTGCTCAGGATTGCCGTCGATACCGAGGAATATGCTGATCTTGGGTTTGTGTTCGAGTTCCGCGTAGACGTCGAAGAGCGCCCGCGTCGCGTCTTCGATGCGAAGAAGGCCCGGGCGCTCGGGTCCGGCCATGATATTGTTCGACCAGTCGATCCAGACGAAGTCGACCCCGGCGTCCTCGAGCCATTCGGCATGTTGGCGGATCACGTCGGGATCCGACGAGTCGTACAGCCCGAGCTCCGGTTCGTCCCATCGCTTGTCCCATTCTAATGGCCGGAACCAACACTGATACCCGATGCCCACCAGTTGCACGGCCCCTCCCGTTGCGCCGTCCCGCTGAGCCCCGCCGCCTCCGGTTAGGTGGCGGCATCCCGTTGCCAGCAGGATGGTTGCACACGTCGCACCTATCAAGAGCCGGTTCCGCCTCTCAAGCATGCGCCAATCCCGTTCTCCCTCGCACGGTTTTCAGGCCATACGGTCGAGTTGCGTGAGATCGACCTCCCATGGAAGCGGCCGGCCCGCCACGTAGGCTTCGATGGCGTCCGCTACGAGGTCGCCGTGCCGCAAACAGTTCTGGTTCATCGACCCCGCTATATGCGGCGTCAAGATGCAGTTCGGCAGGGTGTACAATGGACTGTCCTTGGCCGGGGGTTCGGGATTCGTCACGTCCAGGCACGCCGTGATTCTCCCGCTCTCGAGTTCCGCGATCAGGGCGTCTTCGTCCACGCACATGCCCCGGGCCGTGTTGATGAAAACGGCGCCGTCTTTGAGCAGGGCAAGGTTGCCGGCGTTGATGATATGGCGCGCTTCCTCCGTGGCCGGCGTATGAAGCGAAACTACGTCCGAACGCCGCATCAGCTCGTCGAGCCCGACCTGGACTACGCCGAGATCCTCGG
>DUZM01000071.1 GCA_013349485.1 Candidatus Hydrogenedentota bacterium
GACAAGGCCGACGCCCAATCGAAGATGACGTTCTTGTTGGCGTTCACCCGCAGGATGGCAAACCGGATGGCGGCTACGGCAACTTTCTCCGCGATGGCGTTTTGCTCGTCGCGGGGCACGTCCGGCCACTGTTCCCCGACTTTCTCGGAAGCGCGGGCCGTCGCCTCGTCCAGAAAATCCGAAAGCAACACCACGTTGCCTTGTCGCGTCGACATTTTCCCCTCTTTAAGAAGAATATGGGCGTAAGGAACGCCTTCCGGCGCGGATTTCCCGGCCGCCTCGAGGATCAGCGTCAATTGCTGCAGGTAGAGTTTGTGGTCCTCGCCCAGCACGATGAGGTTGAGGTCTGCATTCCGCTCGAGTTTGTCCATCGTGTAGGCCAAGTCCCGGTAGAAGTACATCGAACTGCCGTTTGATCGCAATAGGGCCGCGTACCGCCCTTCTTCGTAAGCGTAACCCAGTTTCGACAGGTCTACGGTAACCCGGCCCTCTTCGTCCGTAAACAATGCGTCTTTTCCTCGAAGCGCATCGAGAACGGCCTCGAGCCGCGGGTCTCTCACGTACTGGGACTCGCGGACGAACACGTCGTATCGAGCCCCGAGCCGTTCCAGAACGCCCAGCTGTCCCCGCAAGCACATCTCCGTAACCGCATGGAATCGCTGTTGGGCCTTTGGATCGCCCTCCTCGATTTGCGCCAGCAGTTCGTAACCTTGCGCCGCGAACTGGGGATCGGTTTCGGCGCGGGCGTTGGCCGCCCCATACGTGGTCAGCATGTCGTCGAACGTCATCTTGCCGGGGTCTTCACACGCCAACACCAAGAGCGCAATCTGCCGGCCGATGTCATTCACATAATACTGGACTTCGACGTCGTATCCCTCGAACCGGAGCAGGCGCACCAGGCTGTCGCCGATCATGGCGTTCCGCGCGCGCCCGACATGCGGCGAGGCATTCGGATTTATGCTGGTGTGTTCTACGAGCGCCCGCCGCCCGTCCCCGGAACCGTTCGAGCCGAAACGTTCACCGTCCGCATAGATCGCGGCCACAATGTCCCGCGCAAAAACTGCCCGCTCGAGTCTGAAGTTGACGAATGGTCCCACGGCACGCGCTTCAACAACTTCGGGGCCGAAGTGCGCCTCGCCGACTACCCGTTGCGCGATCTGAGGAGGCGCCATGCGCAGCTTCTTGGCCGCCTCGAACATGCGTACCCCGACATCGCCCATATCGGGATTGGGCGGCGCCCCAAACATCAAGTCGCCGGTATCAAGTCCGGGGAAGACTTCGAGTATCGGCTTGCTCAAGCGTTCGAATAGGTTCACGGCGACGCTCCGTATGTGGTCGTTACCCAGCTATTGAGCGCCTAGTCGCTTGGAGAAACATCTGTGCCCATGGTAGAGTGTCCGTGGTTACAGACCCCATTGGCCGTTTGCCGATGCCGGGCAACCGCAGGTCAACACAGACGGCGAGGAGGAGCTATGAAACACGTTGGGTCTCTCTCCCTACTGCGCAAGCCCGCCCCGGGCGAAACGACACCGCTGGAACAGCTTATCCTGACCGTTTTCGGCGTCTACTTTCGGGATTGGGACAATTTCCCGTCGGTGTTCTCGAACCTTCAGAAGTACTACTCGAAAACCGCGTAGCGGCCACGGCCAACCAGTCCTTTGTCGCCCAACGACGCTGCGATTTCAAGATCACTCCTCCGCTCCTGCAAGTTCTCCTTCCTTCTCGCCCTTCAGGATTTCCTCGTGGATTCGTTTCTCGTAAGCGTCCGTATCGGACCACTGTCGGTCGACCACTACCGCGAGATGGTAGCCGTGAATCGTCGTGATTACGTCGCTCAACTCGCCGGGCTCAGCGTTCCACACAAATTCTTCGAAGGGCTCCATGAACTCGCCTTTGTTTTGATAGCCCAAATCGCCGCCGCGGCGACTGCTTTGCGGATCCATCGAGTACTGCCGGGCAAGTTTCCCGAAGTCCTCACCGTCAAGGAGGCGCTGGCGCAGCTCCACGATCTGTTCGCGGGCGCGCGCTTTCGACTCGGGGTCGGCTTGCGCGAACTTGATCAGGATGTGCTTTACCCGGACGCGCGAGACGTTGGTTTTCCGCGGACCACCGAGGAGAAAGAGCAGGAGCACCATGACGGCCAAGCTTACGCCAATTCCAAGCCAGACCCACTTTGTCCAGTCTTTGGGCTCCTCTTCCAGCTCAAATTCCGAACTCATCCATTATTCCTCCGTATAGCGTCAGGTAGAACTTGATGATAAAGTAGCCTACGAACAGCAAAACTCCGACCAGTGTCCCGACAAAGAAGAACCGCGTCATTATGTTGACGGCATGGGTCGCTTCTTCCAAGTAATACTCGGAGGCCTTGCGGAGCATCGCTTCGAGATTGCCTGATTGCTCGCCCATGTAGATCATCTCGCGCGCGGTCGGCGTCAGGTACCTTGTGTTGGCGAACGCCTTATCCAACGCCACGCCGTCCTTTACGAGCGGCACGGCTTTGAGAAGCTCTCGTCGGATATATGGGTTGACGGCAACATCCGCGGCGCTTTCAATACAATGGTCTACGCGCAGCCCGCTGCCGAGCAGCAGCGAGAAACTGCGCATGAACCGCGCCAGGGAAAGTCGCCGCGTGACGGGGGCAAAGGGCCAAATATGGGTCGAAAACGCGCTCACAATCCATTTGAACAGCCCAAGACGCGACAAGATGACACACACGGCAAAAACAGCCGCAGCAACCGCCACCGCCTTTCCCTGAAACAAAACATAATCGCGGAAAAAGGTCTGAAAACTGAAAGATACCCCTCCACGTTTCATAGTCTGGAAGGTCGCCTTGAGGATCATGAAGCCAAACGTAAGAAAGAACCATCCCAAACACAGATAGATGATCGGCAGCGCCATGGCGGCCACGATTTGCCGCTGCATCTTGAGCCGATCTTCGAAGTAGTCCGCCAGATCCCGGAGCATAATGTCCAGGCGGCCGCCGCGCTCGCCGGTGGCCAGTAGTTGGATGAGATACGGGGACAGGTATTTCGATTGTTCCTGGGTCGCGTCTGCGAGCGTGGCCCCGGCGCGCAGACTGTCGTGCATTTCGCGGAGTACGGTTCTGACGCGGTGGTTTGGCGTCTGTTCGCCCACGATCTCGAGCGAACGCAGAATGGGGATGCCCGCCTCGTACGACGTAGCCAATTGCCGGCACATCGGCACCAGCGTCTTCGTCGATATTTGTTTCGAGAAAAGCGGCATGTCCTTAGAATCGCACCCTATACGTACACCGGCCCGCAGCATGCGTTCATGACGGTTTCCGACAAACTGGGAGTGATATTACCAGACGCCAGCCTAGGAACGCCAGTTGAGGTCACGGTCGACGCGTCGCGGTTGATGCGTCACGATTGACGGGTCGCGGTTGACGGCGGGGCGAGGTCGCACTAGAATTGAACTCCTATGAACGAGAACGGCAATTCATTGGTTTCTGTCGTCGTGCCGTGCTACAACGAAGAAGCGGTGCTCGAGACCTTTTTCGAGCGGGTAGGGGCCGTTGCGCGCGCACATTCGGGCTATGCCTTCGAATTTGTCTTCGTCGACGACGGCAGCGACGACGGCACGGCCGGGACCTTGGATGACCTTGCCGGCAAGGACGCCCGCGTAAAAGTGCTGACGTTGTCAAGAAACTTCGGGCACCAGATCGCGATTACGGCGGGTTTGGACGCGGCGGCCGGCCAGTACGTCGTCGTCATCGACGCGGACTTGCAGGATCCCCCAGAACTCATTCCCGATATGCTCGAACGGCTCGAAAACGGCAATGATATCGTCCACATGGTTCGCCACAATCGTCGCGGCGAATCCTTGCCGAAACGGCTGACGGCCCGGCTTTTTTATGCCGTGATGCGGCGGTGTGCGCTGCCCGAACTGCCGCTCGACGCGGGCGATTTCAAGGCGTTCAACCGGCGCGTGCTCCTCGCCGTCCGCCAATACCGCGAACGCGTCCGGTTTATCCGGGGCATATTCGCCGGGGTGGGTTTCAAACAGACGGAGCTGTCGTATGCGCGGGATCCACGCTACGCGGGCCGCTCGAAGTATCCGTGGCGTAAGGTCGTCCGTTTCGCCGTAGACGCCGTCACGGCGTACTCGCTGCTGCCGCTGCGCTTGGCCTTGGTTGCCGGCGTGCTAGCTTGGGTTGGGCTGGTCGCGTACCTGGCCGCGACGCTGATCCGGTGGGTAGCCGCGCGCGCCGCGCCTGACCTGCGTTGGACCGCGATCGTCGTGGTCTTCCTTGGGCTCTCAGGGCTCAACCTGATTTTCTTGGGCATGATTGGCGAGTACCTGGGCCGCGTGCTCCGCGAGTTGAAACAACGGCCGTTGTACGTGGTGCGTTCAAGGCGCAACCTGGACGATGACCCGCAACCGCCGTAGAGGGAGGCAAGTCCGTGTCTGGTTTTTTGGTTGCGGCGGTCTTGGCCAGCGGGCTTTGCATGGCAGGCCCACTTGATGAGCGGACGATCGTGGTGCAGACGCCGCCGCGCGCCAGCTGGTTCGTGCCGTTGTCCTTGCCGTACGACGGCCCTGGGCCAACCGGCCGCATCGAGGTCGTGGACGACGCCACCGGTAAGCGGTTCCCGGCAACCGTTCGAGACGGGCAATTCGTGTTCGTCGTGGAAGGGTTGTTGCCCAAGGCGACGTACCGATACGGCGTCAAGGCGGCCGCCGAGAAGCGATCGTTTCGGGTTCAAGTGAAGAAAGCACCGGACGCCGCGCGGCTCAACGTGTACGTGGACGGGGCGCTGCTGACGTCGTACCACTACTCGGACGACATGAGAAGACCGTATTTGTGGCCGGTGCTCGCCGAGGGCGGCGTTCCGGTGACGCGGGATTGGCCTATGGGCAAGGCGATCACCACAACGGACCACGAACATCACCGCTCGATCTGGACGGCCTATGGGGATTTGAACGGCGTCGATTGCTGGACGGAGCACAAGGGAACCGGGTATCAGCACGCAGACGTGGTCAGTTGGCGGTCGGGGGACGCCTTCGGCTGGATCCATGCGAAAAACACCTGGCAGGACAAAGACCGCAAGGCCGTCATAGACGAGGTGCGCGAGTACCGGTTCCACGCCACGCCCGCCGGCCGCCGCCTGATCGACGTGCAGGTAACGTTCTCGGCCGCGCACGGCGACGTTCTCTTCAAAGACACCAAAGAGGGCGGCATTGTTGCCGTTCGTGTTCGCGACGAGTTGACGGTGGACGAGAAAGGTACGATCACGAACTCCGCGGGGGGCAAGAACGAATCCGAATGTTGGGGGAAACCGGCGGCCTGGCTCGACTACTCGGGGCCGATCGAAGGCGTAGGCGTCCGTGGGATCGCCGTGTTCGACCATCCCGGCAACCTGCGCCATCCCACCCGCTGGCATGCGCGCAACTACGGCCTCATGGCGGCGAACTGTTTCGGCCTGGGCGCCTTCACCAACGGCGTGGAAAACGGCGACTACACGCTCGAGTCGGGCGAGTCACTTACGTTCCACTACCGAATACTCATCCATTCCGACTCCCCCGAGGCAGCCAACGTCGCCGATCGCTATGCCGACTACGCCGCCCCGCCCGCAGCCGCCTGGGCGGAAGAATGACATGCTGGCCTTACGCGCGGCGACAACGCGTCTCTCCTGCCTTTCCGGGACAACGGGGCGAACGTGATGCGCGTTTCCAGCGCTCATGACCCCCATATCATCGATTTGCCGAGTGCCACAGCCGACTTGACAATGTTGGTCCCGACGACCATACTGACGTCATGAAACGTTGCGGGATCGTATCATGTTAAGCAGGTTTGACAGCGATGGCGATTCGGCAAGGCCGAGCCGTGGGTCGCGTTCTGCCTGCTTGTACATTATCGGCATTACCATCATACGGGGCTGTGCCCTGTCTGGTGGGGAGGTGACGGTATAGCGTAGTCGCCCAAATGAAACGGATTTTAGACCCACCGCCAGACGGGGCGCTGGCGGTGGGTCTTTCTTTTTGGATCGAAAAGGATGCCTTGAGGAGGTCGCCATCGTGAACCATCTTCCAAAGAAGCCCGACTACGTTGAAATGGAGAAACGGATGCAAGCCTTCTGGCAGACGTCTAACATCTTTGACAAACTGCGCGCCAAGAACCGAGGAAACCGGCCGTTCTCATTTGTGGACGGCCCGATTACGGCGAATAATCCCATGGGCGTTCACCACGCCCGGGGACGTACGCTGAAGGACGTTTTCCTTCGCTACAAGGCCATGAACGGCCTGGCATGCCACTACCAGAACGGGTTCGATTGCCAAGGGCTGTGGGTAGAGGTCGAAGTCGAGAAGGCGCTCGGCTATCAAGGAAAACGCGATATTGAGTCTCATGGGTTGGCGGATTTCGCTCGGGCCTGTCGCCGTCGAGTCAAAGAATACAGTGCCATAATCACCGAGCAATCGAAGCGGCTCGGGCAATGGATGGATTGGGAGCACTCGTACTACACGCACACCGACGAGAACATCCTCGGGATCTGGCACTTTCTGAAACGGTGTGATGAGAACGGCTGGCTTTACCGCAAGGCGCTGCCTATGCCCTGGTGTCCTCGGTGCGGCACGAGCCTCTCCGAGCACGAGATGGGGGGCAGTTACAGGACGTTGACGCATCAGGCCGTGTTCATCCACGTCCCGCTGCGGGATGATTCAAACCGGCATCTCTTGCTTTGGACAACCACGCCGTGGACGTTGTGCGCGAATGTGGCGGCCGCCGTCCATCCTGCCCTCACGTATGTCGAGGTGCGGTGTCCTGAATGGGACCATTCACTCATTCTCTGCGAAGAAGCGCTTGGTGTTCTGGAGCATATACCTCTCCGGAGAATGGCCCAATTCAAAGGGGAAGTGCTGCTCGGGTCGGAGTACGAGACGTTCTTCCCCGATTTCCCGGCGCAACGGGGCCTTTCTCACCGCGTCATCCCATGGCAAGAAGTGAGTGCCGAAGAAGGCTCTGGCATCGTGCACATTGCACCCGGTTGCGGCATGGAGGATTTTGGACTGGCATCTATACATGGCTTGCCGTCGCCGTGCCCCGTGGACGGATTGGGCATCTTCCGAGAGGGTTATGGCTGGATGACGGGCAAGAATTGCACGGCCGCGGCCGGCGAGATTATCAACGACCTCGACCAACAAGGCAAGCTGCTCCGCGCAGAAGAGCACGCTCACAGCTATCCGGTTTGTTGGCGGTGTAAGACGGATCTAATCTTCAGGCTTGTCGAAGAGTGGTTTATCCGATGCGACGAGATCCGTCCCCGCTTGATCGAGGCGGCACGGTCCGTGGAATGGACACCGGTGCACGTTGGCAAGCGCATGGAGGACTGGCTCAACAACATGGGCGATTGGTGTATTTCCCGAAAACGCTACTGGGGATTGCCGTTGCCCTTCTATGTATGCCGCGGCTGCAATCATGTGACCGTTGTCGGTTCGCGAGACGAGTTCCGCGCAGTCGCCACGGATTCTGTTGCGGTGGACCAGTTGTCCGAGTTGCACCGTCCTTGGATCGATGACGTCAAGGTACGATGCGAGCGGTGCGCCGCGGAAGTCCGTCGCGTGCCAGAGGTCGGCGACTGTTGGCTGGATGCAGGAATTGTTCCGTATTCGACGCTCGGGTACTTCACCGACCGGGACCATTGGGCGAAAGCCTTTCCCGCGGAGTGGGTGTGCGAGATGCGCGAGCAAGTCCGGCTCTGGTTCTACTCGATGCTTTTCATGGGAGTAACCATTAGTGGCCGTTCGCCGTATAGGAAAGTGTTGGCCTATGAGCGGGTCGTGGCCGAAGACGGCTCGATGTTCTCGAAAACCGGCCATATGATCCACTTCGACGAGGCCGTAGAGGCCCTTGGCGCTGACCCTATGCGATACCTTTACTGCAGCCAGCCCGTCTGGGCGGACTTGCGCTTCGGCTATGCGCTTGTCGATCACATCCGCAGAAAACTCGACGACTTGTGGAACATCGCGGTATTCTTCACTACGTACGCTCATATTGACAAAGTCGAGCTGCCCGCGCAGGTTGCTGGCGGGGCGCGGCACGTGACCGACCGCTGGTTGTTCGCCAGAACCGCCCAGATGCTCGACGACGTGACGGCCTCCTACGACCGCTGGGATACGCCGGCTGTGCTTCGGGCCACAGAGATCTACATCGACGACGTGTCGAACTGGTACGTACGCGTGAATCGGCGGCGTTTCTGGCGAAACGCGTATGAGGCGGACAAACAAGCGTGCTATTCGGCGATGCTAACCGCCATTGAATCCGTTGCGGCGGCGCTTGCCCCCGTCACGCCTCACCTGTGCGAGGAGTTATGGCAACGCACGACCCGTATCTTCCGCCGGACTGCTCCCGACTCCGTGCATCTCGCCTCATGGCCCCGCGTCCCGGATCCGTGGCGAAACACGGAACTTCTGGAACAAACCGTATTCGTACGCCACGTGATCAGTCTCTCCCGGAACCTTCGCGAGCAAACTCAGCTTCGCGTTCGCCAACCCGTGAAAGCGCTTTACGTGGTATGCGACGTACGCAAACGGCGTCCGCTGAAGGAACACGAACAAGTCATCATGGCCGAACTCAATGTGAAGCAACTCATATTACTAGATTCTGAAACCCCGCTTGAAGATGCCGCACTTAGACTGGATTTGCGGGAAGCAGGTCCTGTGCTCCGAGAGGATGTAGGACGTCTCAGGTCGACCCTCGAGGGGCTTAACGACGAGGCTATGGGTGCGCTCGTGCGTGCGCACAAGCGCGGCGAAACTATCAGCGTCCCGGGTTACGAAACACCACTGCCAGCCCGGATTTTCCAGGTCAAGAGACTGCCCAGACCCCATCTGGCCGCGACGCGTGAGGGGGACGTATATATCGCGGTCGACACTACACTCACAGAGGAATTGGTGCAGGAAGGGGCGGCTCGCGATTTCGTCCGGCGCGTGCAAGTCCTCCGCAGGGATTTGGGACTGGACGTCCAAGATCGAATTATGATTAGGGTGGCCACCGACGAGCGGCTTGCAGCGGCACTGTTGCGCCACCGGGACTATATCCTTGCGGAGACGCTTGCGGACGAAATGTGCGTAAACGCGCCCGCCCAAAACAACTGGGTGCAATGGGAACTTGACGGTGAACCCGCCCGCGTCGCGGTGGTCAGAACGAACGTGACAAGCACGTGAGAGAAATTGGTTCACGCACAGAACGCGGGACGCGCAAGACCGCCACGTTGCTCACATTCAGCAAACGCATTGCGTCCGGCGAGGTGTGATATGATGAATTCGCGGTGCTTCTTCACGCGAATGACGGGAATCAACGGGAAAAGGGTACGACCATGGAAAGATCGTTCTCGATTCGCCTGACGAGCCGTCGGCTCGTTGCTCTGACTCTAGCGCTCGTCGTGTCTTCGTGGGCCGTTGCTCATGAACGGCGGGTGAATACGTGGCTCGTCTGCGGGGCTTTTGAGAGTTCTTGCCGCGCGGAATTCGAGCGCGACCTCATCGACGAAGCCAACGTCCGGCCGACGCCCGGTGTGGCTTCATGCGGCAAACCGTGGCGCTACTGCGACGATCGGCTCTATTGCCGGAATCTGGACGATTATGTGGACTTGTACACGTTCTTCGGTAAGGTGCGTTCGGGAAGTCCAGGCGAACCCACCACCATGCGCGCAGCCTATGCCCACACCTATGTGTGGAGCCCGGAGAGGCAAGCTATCAAGCTGTTGATCGGGTCGAGCGACGGCTACAGGCTTTGGGTCAACGGCAAGCTCCGCCACACGGCGTTCCACATGACGCGGTTGCCGTTCCGCGACCAAGATACCGTTGACGCCCGCCTCGAAGCGGGCTGGAACCGGCTGCTTCTCAAGATTCATAACGGACTCGGAATCTGGGGATTTTATGTGAAGTTGGCGGGACAGGACGGAGCACCATTAGAGGATATCGAGTATTCGATCGAATCGCCGGCCGGCCCACTGCGCATCGTCACCACGGAGTTGCCGAAAGGCTATTGCCGATGGCCCTACGTTTGGCTCGAGATCGGCGGCGTTGTGCCCGAGCCGCGCGTCCCAAGCGCGTCGCCGTACCGCCTGATGGCCAAGGGCGGTACCCCGCCGTATCGCTGGACCATTCCTCCAGCAAATCACCTGCCGCCAGGAATCTACCTCGATGGCGATCAGGGCGAAATTCTCGGCGTTTGCGGCAACGTGGCCGGCGAGTACGCGTTTACGATTCAAGTTTCCGATGCGGAAGGAAACGCTACGGCCAATACACTGTCGATTGCCGTGAAAGAACGTCCCGATAGGTGGTTCGAGGAAGCCAGAATCGGCGGATTGATACATGGCGGCGCCGGGTACGATCCCCCGCATGGCGATCCCGAGTTGCAGGCCGAGCTGATGGTTCGCGAAGGATATGCGTGGGCGGCCCAGACCACCGCCTGGCACCTCGTCAAAGAGACCTGGGACTACTATGCCGGCGCCGAAAAAGACCCGGGGAATGCCGTTGCAGGGCGCGTCCCCGAGCAGCTCAGCGGTCATCAAGACGTCAGCGAGTATGTGAAGGCATTTCGTGAACACGGCATCCGGTTTGGCAGCTACGTGGGCTTGCCCGATCCGTGGCCGACGGTCTTTGATCCCGAGACGAAGGATTACGGCAACTGGCCGCTGTTCATTCACGCGCTTCATAGCCACCTCGAGGCGATGGCCGTCGATTACGAGCCGGCCCTGCTCTGGCTTGACGGTGCGCGCGGTCTCTACGGCGGAAGCCAGTATTGGTGTTTCGACGCCTTGTACAGCGTGGTCAAGACAATCGCGCCCGAATGCCTGCTCATCCCCAATTCGCGCGACGACTACAACGTCGGCGACGCCGATATCATTTCCTGGGAAGGTAACAACGACACCGAGGCCTACTGGTCCCGCTGGCCAACCGGGCAATCCGGACTCAATCCCAAGCCTATGCCGGTGGAAACGTGGCGCTACCCGTTCCCGTGGAAGGACTGGGAGGGTACCGTGCGGATGGAATACCGCAAACCGGGCGAACCGGATTACATGGATTGGGAGGAATGGGCTCGGGTGATCGTCAGCCTTGTGGCCGAGGGGTACGTTTGTGACCTGGACCACTCGTTCAGCAACGGCCGCGAGCAAATGCACCAGAAACTGGGCGACTGGCTGTTCCCGCGACTCGACGCCATCGTCGGGACGTATCCCGGACCCCTGGATGACGCCGACTGGGGCTACGATGTCGTCCGAAACGACACAATCTATCTGCACATCATGAAGAACGCCCGCGGAAAAGTCGGCATCGAGGGCAAGGAGACCATAACCGTGGGGCCGGTTACCGGGAGAATCAAACGGGTTGCATTATTTCCCGACGGCACGACGCTCGCGTACGAGAGCGCAGATGGCCGAGTCACTATCTCCCTCGCCGGCGTTACCCCCGATCCGGTTTCAACAATTATCGCAATCGAAGTCCTCGGAACGACGGAGTCTGGAGGTCCGTTACGCACTTCGGATTATTGAGCGGATCGGTCGAACGCCGCACAAGTATCTCGAGCGTTGCAGCTATCTTCTCGCGCGGGAAAGGGCGGGGAAAATAACGATTCTTCGCTTGCGCCCGGAATGACCTGAACGCTGACTGCCGAAAGCCGCCCCCTAATTCAACCGCGTCTTATCCGCGTGTTTACGTTGCGCTTCGCGGAGTTCCTTGCGGAACTTCTCGTCGCCCAGAGTCCGCCTGAAGACCTCGCGCTTACCCAAGGCGTAATGCATCCGAATGTATTTTATGTCGAGCAGGACGATGAGGACCGTTACGATGAACAGAACAAGAAATACCGACCAGTAGATCAACAGTAGAACGAGCGATTTGCGAAGGACCTCCCAGTGGGCGCCCACGACCGCCATAACCGCACAGCAGCCCACCGTAATGCCCCCGCACCACCGCCATTTCTTCTGCGTCAACATCATGTCGGAATCCCGCTTGCTGTCGTCATGTTCGATCGGGATACTACCCCGTACCTAATCCATTCTACCATATGTTTGTCCATACCCGGGTGCTTGAAACCAGTGCAATGTGCCATAATGTGCCGCAACGGTTCCAGGAACGCATTGCCGATAGGAAACGGACGATGCTGGAGAATGTGACGGCGAAAGTGCTGCTCGTGGATCGCGACCCGGCGATTGCGCGCAGCATAATGGCGTACCTCGAGGAACGGGGGTACGCGGTCGATTGGGTCGACGACGGCGAGAAGGCCTATAACCTGCTCGATAGCGGCCCGTTCGACGTGTTGGTGACGGATTTCCATATTCATCGTATCGACGGCATGCGGCTGATGTCCGTTGCCAAGGATCGCAATCCCGAAATCTGCGTGATATTTATCGCCGAGGACCCGGATATCGAACGCGCTACCGAGGCGATGCGGCAAGGGGCCTATGACTATCAAACCAAGCCGCTGAACCTGGGCAAACTGGAAGCCGTGATCGAACGGGGCGTGGGCCACCAGCGGCTGGTGTTCGAGCAGCACGAACTGAAACGGCGTCTTGACGAGCACTACGGATTCGGCAATTTGGTGGGCAAGTCGCGCCAAATGGTCAACATATACAGCGCGGTGCGCCAAATCGCGCCGACAAAAACCACCGTCCTTATCCAGGGCGAAACCGGCACCGGCAAAGATCTTATTGCGCAGGCCATCCACAACAACAGTCCGCGGCGCGACGCCCCGTTCGTGAAGCTCAATTGCGCCAGCATCCCCGAGGCGCTGGTCGAGAGCGAGCTGTTCGGGCACGTGGC
>DUZM01000072.1 GCA_013349485.1 Candidatus Hydrogenedentota bacterium
CGGCCGGCAGTCGGCCGTCGTCGTCGACCCGCCGCGCGCCGGCTTGCATCCCAAAGCGCTGGCCCGGCTCATGGAACTCCGCCCGCCCGATATCCTCTATGTCTCCTGCAAACCCACGGTGTTTGCCCGCGAGCTGCCGTACCTCCTCGAGAGCTACTCCATGAAAAACCTCGAGGCCGTGGACCTATTCCCGCATACGGACCACGTGGAACTCCTCGCGCGGCTCTCACTCGCCGATTGACGGCCGCAGGGCGATTGAACCCCCATAATGCAGTTGGCGCAGATGAAGAGCGCCAAGACACCGAGTTTTCGCTGGTCGCGAGATCCGCCCTTGACAAATCGATTACAGATGTAATATATTGGAGATTACGGGCGTAATCGAAAGGGGTCGTCATGAAAAAACTACCGAGGATTTCCGAGGCGGAGTGGCAGGTGATGCGGGTACTATGGGCCGAAGCGCCGCAGACGGCCAATGACGTGGTCGAGGCGTTGGATAACACGGATTGGAGCCCGAAGACGGTGAAAACGCTCATCAACCGATTGGTGAGAAAGGGCGCCTTGGGTTTTGACAAGGATGGGCGCGTCTATCACTACTATCCGCTGGTTCAAGAGAAGGACTGTGTCCGCGCCGAGAGCCGTTCGTTTCTGCAGCGCGTGTTCGGCGGGGCGGTGACGCCCATGGTCGCCGCCATTATCGAGGACGAGGATCTGACGCCGGAGGAGATCGCGGAACTGCGCCGCATCCTCGATGAGAAAGGGAGGGGCTAGCCATGAAGCCGTTCATATGGCGTCTTGACGGCGTCTTCACGTGGGTACTGGCGTCGAGTTTGCAGGCAAGCGTGCTCGTCTGCCTCATCCTCGCCGTCCAGGCAATCGCGCGGCGCAAGCTGCCGCCGCGGTGGTACTACGCCCTTTGGTTTCTGCTGATAGCGCGGATGCTGTTGCCATGGGTCCCCGAGAGCAGGCTCAGCGTGTTCAACCTCATGCCGGTGTCGCCGCCAGTTACGGGTCTTCCCTTGTCGGGCACGTCGGACGACGTATTCATAAACCAGGCGATTGACTGGCCGGCCGAGCCGCTGTTGCCGGTGTTCGTCGCGCCCGAGTCGGCGCCGCTCACCGAAACGCCGAGCGCGTTGGGCCTACCGCGGGCGCCTGTTCGCCGACTCGCGTTGCCATTTCTCCCCATGGCGTGGCTCGTGGGTGTATTGGCGTTCACCGGGTACGTCCTTGCCGAGAATGTATTGTTCTGGTTGAGGCTGCGTCGCGAGCCGATGGCCGCCGAGCCCGAATTGCTTGGCCTCCTCGCGGCGTGCAAAGGCGAGATGGGTGTGCACATACCCGTCGGCGTGGTTCCCACGGATCGCGTGAACAGCCCGGCCGTATTCGGTTTCGTGCGGCCGCGCCTGTTGCTGCCGCGAAAGGCGCTCGAAACGCTCACACAGGATGAGCTGCGTTACGTGTTTCTCCACGAACTGGCCCATCTCAAACGCCGCGACATCCTCGTCAACTGGGTGTTGACCGCGCTCCAGGGACTCCACTGGTTCAACCCGCTCATCTGGTACGCATTCCATCGGATGCGCATGGATCGCGAACTCGCCTGTGACGCACTCGCGTTGTCGTACACGCGCCCCGGTGAATCAAAGGCCTACGGCAACACGATTGTCGGCCTTGTCGAGCAATTGTACAAGGTGCGACGCGTACCCGGCCTCGCCGGCATCCTCGAGGACAAGTCCCAACTCAAGCGGAGAATTACCATGATCGCGTTATTCAAGAAACACTCGTGGCGTTTGTCCCTGGTCGCACTGGTAGTCGTGGCCGCCCTCGGGGCCGTCGCACTCACTAACGCAAAAGCGGACACGACGTCCACTGGCGGCCAGCCGCTAAGTGCGCCTGTAAGCATGCCGCAAGACTCGGGAGGCGCATATGCGGGCGATTCCGACGATAACGACGTCGCGATGATAAACAACGTCGCCGAGAAGCCATTGCAGAGACCTCAGGACGTTAAACTGGTTCAAGACGAAGTGGCGGAAAACGGCGAAGGCGCTGCGGCTGATTCCGAACCTATACGACGCGTAACAGCCCCGGTAGTCCAGACGGGCGGGCATCCCGCGCACGATAAGGCTGAGAAGCCGACAGCGATGGAAGCCGAAGCGGGGAAGGCGCTCGACACGCTGGTATCGTTGGATTTCACCGATACCCACATCAGCGAGATCGTAAAGGGTTTGGCGGACGCCGTACAGTATAACATCGTGATCGACTCCCGCGTCGTAGCGCCGAAGGAGGGCGCCGCCCCCGTCTCTGTGCCGGAAGGATACCGTCCCGCTGCATTCATCACCGATGGCGTTGTGCCCTACATCAACGCGGCCAACGTTCCGTTGCACGAGGTCCTAGAAGACCTGACCGAAATGTTGAATCTGGATTACACTGTCCAGCCAGGTTTCATATGGATTAGCACGCCGCTGCGCATTCGTATGGAAGCTGGGTTTGAAGAACTCGAGACCCGCTACTACTACTTAAAAGCGCGCGGACGCGAAGCCGCCGACACGGTCGAACTATTGCGCAAGACCGTTCCGGACGTATTCGAATTTATGGGCGCGACGGAACGCCGCCTATCATCGATGGAATTCAATCCGGAACACAATCGGCTGGTCGTTCGCAATACCCCGAGCAATCTGAGCCTGCTCGAACAACTCCTCAAGCGTTTGGACATTGCCGCCGGTGACCAAACTGAGGACAAGCGGCTTCAAGGCGCCGCCGAGGTCCCGCCGTTTGGTGTTCGTCGCGTGGACTGGAGCCACAATCGTCTGCGAATACCTTTGGGCTCTATAGACGTCGGTGGCAGCATACCGTTCATCGAAATCACGCTTCAGAAGACGATGCAACTCCCGGATGGAAGTGCTCGCGCACGGCTGCAAGTAGAGAAACAATCGAAAGCAGGCCATGCCCAGCGCCACAGCATGTGGTATAGCGAAGGCGAACGTATTCTCGGTCACGACGCTTCAGATCCCTTTGTGTGCAAAGTCGTACGTGTCGATGCGGAAGACGGCACGTGTGATGTCTACTCGGGGAAGACCGATTCGATATTCACTCTCCGCTTGTCTAATAGTGACGGCGGCAAAGAACCCGTTGCACCAGCAGCTCAGGCCCGCGACCTATCTGACGGCCGTGGTGTTCCTCGACTAGGGGAACACGGCAACGTTGCGGCACCGGGTGCTGAACCGCAAGCTGGGCCTCAGAAACCCGCCGATGAAGCCGCGAGACGCAGAGTCGAAGGAATCTTGGAGGGTCCGGTGAGTCTTGATTTCGAGGGTGAACATATCAGCACGATACTTGACTTCATCAGGCGCTACCTCGACGTTAAGATTGAACTTGATAACACCGTAGTTGCTCCGCGCCCCGGTACGGAACCACCAACCGATGCGGAGCAGGCAGATCAATATGTCACCGACGGCATCGTGGAGGATATCGCTGTCAGGAACGTGCCGCTGTACGAGGGGCTCCACGCCCTCCTGCAACCTCTGTTTCTGGACTTCGGGATTCGGGGCGACGCCATATGGATCAGCACACCGGAGAAGATTCGCGAACAGCTAGGCGGACGGTTTGCGCCCGCCCCCGTTCCGAAAGAGAGTCCGCTGCACGAAGCTGCGCGGGACGGTCATCAGGACGCGGTGCGCCGTTTACTCAGAAGAGGCGCCGATATCAACGCGAAGGATGACGCAGGCAGGACACCTCTGCATTGGGCGGCAGCGAATGGGCACGTGGGCATGGTCAAGTTCCTTGTTTCCCGGGGCGCAGACGTCAACACAAAAGACAACGACGGCAGATGCCCCATCCACTTGGCAGCACAGAATGGCCACGAGGCGACGTTGACTATGCTGGCCGTACGCGGCGCAGACGTTATGCCCAAGGACAAGGCCGGCAAAACCCCCCTCGACCTCGCGAGAGAGGGCGGCCACAAGCAAACCGCAGCGGCGATTGAGCTCTACGCCCCAGACGCTTCAGGTGGCGGCAGCAGGCAAAACGACGCGGCCGGACAGGCAGGTGACTCGCCCGAGGCCGCGGAAAGCGACGAAGCTCAGGAACCTGGCGAGCAGATTGTAACCGCCGACCTGCGCAACATGCGGTTAGCCGACGTGCTGCAGGTGTTGCGCGAACGCGCGGGCAACATCGAGATCATCGCACATGTCGATGACACCGTCCCCGTAACGCTTTCCGTTAGGAACGTGCCGTTGCGCGAGGCACTCGAGCAGGTCGCGGACGCCGCAGGCCTAACCTTGCTCGAGCAACCGGGCCGGTTGCGGCTCGTCCAGGTCAATTCGGAAGGCCGCATCGTCGACAAAACCGATTACCCGTTCGTCGACGACCCGGACGTAATCGGAACGTGGACCAGCGTCGATTTCGTCGACGAGCCCGCCGACTTCACGGCGGGTGAGAAACGTTGGCCCGCCGATTTGTATCTCAAACAACTAGTGATTCTGCCGGGCGGAAGAACCGAGGGGCCGTGGACATGGACAAAAGGGCTCCTGCTGCATCCCGGCAGCCGCCACGCAAGCAGGTACATCATCAAAGAACTCGATGGCGAGAAGTACATGTTCTTCGAGTGGAAAAGCGGCGACTACAGCATCCGACATATGAAGCCGAGTTATTATGTCCTGAAAAAGAACGCGCGGGGTTCGGATACGGCCATCGAAACGCAAAGCGCACCCGGAGCGACGGACGTGACGCCCATATCCACCGGCGGCATGAACGCCAGAATCCAGCAACTGGATATCGACACCGCGACGCTCGAGGACGTGCTGCGCGTACTGGGTGAGCCGATCGAGTACGTCTGGGGAAAGCAGAAATTCACGAAGGGCAACTTACCGTCTACGTATTGTGTCGTGTATCCGCGCCGGTTTCTTGTGGTCATGAATGGCGGGCAGATCGAGGAACTGCGCCACCACGAGCCGGGTTACGTGTTTCGCGGCAAGCTACAGGTCGGCTCGTCACTCGAGGAGGCGCTCGAAGTGATTGGCGAGCCAACGGAGACGGTCGAAGGCCGCAACGAATGGAAAGACGGCGTGCTCTACAAAAACATCGGCGGCGGGAAGGGCAACTGCTATTACCAGCGGAACGACCAGGATGTCCGGCTCTTCTTTTCGGAGTACAAGGTGAGTGCGCTGTACGTGACGCGCAGCGACTATGGTGAGCGTGAACAAGGCGGCGGGTCGTTCAAGACGGTGCGACCGATAGCCGAAGTAAACGAATTCGACGATGTTCGTTGGAAGGACATGACGAAGCTCGATCTGTCCACTAAGTCTACTCTCCCGTCCACCTTGACATTCAACCAAAAAACCGTCTGGCCAGATCGCCTGAGGATGCCCGCCGACGTCAACCCTGAAGAGCTCTTGCTGGACGCGATGAACCCCGGGCTCGGCGTTCGCGAACTGCACCGGCAAGGCATTACCGGCCAGGGCGTTACTGTGGCCATCATCGATCAGCCGATGTACCTCGATCATCCGGAGTTCGCCGGAAAGGTCGTCGAGTATCACGATGTCGGTTGCGGATCGGAATCGAGCATGCACGGCCCGGCGGTGGCGAGCCTCCTCGTCGGCGAACAGTGCGGCACGGCCCCCGGTGCGCGACTTTACCACGTTGCCGCACCCTCCTGGACAAAAGACGCCGCCTATCAGGCCAAGGCCCTCAACTGGCTCATCGACAAGAACGAGACGCTGCCGGATTCCGACAAGATCCGCGTTGTCTCGGTTTCTGCCGCGCCCTCCGGCCCGGGGTCGCCGTTTAATAAGGACAACGCGATGTGGGACGAGGCGTGCGCCCGCGCCGAAGCCGCGGGCATGATGGTCCTCGATTGCACGAGTCACCGCGGCATCATCGGCCCATCTTGGTTAGATGCCGGCGATCCTGAGAACGTGGCCAAATGCACCCCCGGCTTCCCGGGCCGCGGATCCAGCTTCCGGCCGGGCCGCCTGCTTGTTCCCACGTGTCCTCGCACCACCGCGGAGGAATACGACAAGGGCGATTGCAGCTACCAATACTGCGGCCGCGGCGGCTTGAGCTGGGCCATTCCGTATGCAGCGGGCGTGCTCGCCATGGGCTGGCAACTGCGCCCGGAACTCGGCGCGGAGCAAATGCGCGATCTCCTCTTCGAGTCCGCGCACAAGAAGTCCGACGGCGCCCAAATGATCAACCCGAAAGCTTTCATCGAACTCGTCAAAGAAGCAAAGGCACGGCCATAGGCCACATGTGCATAGAAGAAGGAGGAATGCAATGCGTCTATCAGGAGTGATTGTTGCTGTGATGGCAGGTGTTGTGCTTTGTGCATGTCCGGCCCAAAAGAGCGAAAGTCCGGCCAACCGGAATGATGCGCCGGACATAGCTTCCCAGCTCATTGGTCGCTGGTACAGCGTGGATTTCGTCAGAAACATCGAAGACTTTCAACCCGGCGTACAGAGCTGGAGAGGGGATCTGTTTCTCAAGGAGTTTGAGTTTGCGCCAAATGGCAAAACCCACAAGCCATTCTGGACATGGTCGGAAGCGGGCGTCTACCACAGCGGCGACAAAACCACGGCCAAGTTTGTCGTCAAGACCATCGGAAACGAGGAATACTTGTTCCTGGAATGGATAACCGGCGATGTGACCATCCGTGGACAAAAACCCTCGTATTACGTCCTGAAGAAAGAGAGCTAGCCGCCAGCGCGTTGCGATTTTGCGAGGATACCTGCCGCTTCTCGCATGAAGTGCGCCCGGTACCGTTGCCAAGCGACGCCATGAGATTCATGCTCGAGCGCCGCCGCGATGCCCTTATGTGCGTCCAGGGTCATGAACTCGACGCCGTTGAGCCCGCGCCGGTAAACGCGTGCAGCGCCGATCGGACGAGAAGCGGAACGCTTCGGGCGACCCGTTGCCGATCCGTTCTACACACAATCTTGCCCCACTAACCGGCGTTTCTTTCGACGCGGCACATTGCAGTGAAAGGAAGATCCCGGAGACCCATCAATCCGGATTGGGCAGTCCGTTTTCCCTGGATTCAGCCGAACGAGACTATAGTGCGGCGTTCGCCCCTCCAAATTGGCCTCAGCTCATCTCTTGGTAGTATACTGGGCAAAGAGGAACTACGCCATGATTCGGAACAAAGACGCGTGGAAGAAGTGGGAAGACAAGTACACCGCGGATACCCCCGTAGACTTCCGGAGCAACCTGCGGCTCGCCGAGGCGATGTACGATCAAGCGCGGGCCTTTGGCGTTTTTCCACTCGCCGACCCGCTCGATGGCCTCGACGTTTGCATCAAACTGGCGAAGGTGATAAATGTTCCAATCCCTTCTCGAAAACGTCGCGCGGGGCCTTGATCAGCGCGGCATACCCTACATGATTATCGGCGGCCAAGCCGTTTTGCTGTACGGCGAGCCGCGTCAGACCAAAGATATCGATGTAACGCTCGGCGTGGGTCCCGAGAGACTCTCTGATGTGCAGGATTTGGTTGCGACGTCAGGCTGGAAGTTGCTGGTGGAATCACCGGAAGAGTTTGTCGCGGAAACCATGGTGTTACCCTGCGTCGATCCTGCCAGTGGCATACGCTTGGACTTTGTTTTCTCCTTTTCCCCTTACGAGCGCCGGGCAATAGCGCGAGCACGACTGGTTTCCATGGGGAACACGCAAGTCGCATTTGCATCGCTTGAAGATCTGATCATCCACAAGACCATTGCCGGGCGAGCTCACGACCTCGAGGATATCCGCGTGCTACTCCTTAAGCATCCCGAGGCCGACTTGGCTGAGGTCCGGCACTGGATCGAGCAGTTCGAGGATGCGCTTGGGGAACCTTTTCTCAGTCGGTTTGAGACTATCTTAGAATCGCTGAAATAGTACGTGGAAACCTTCAACGCTCAGCGGTCAGTGAAGCCGTAGTGTTTGTTGATTTTCCGGCAGAGGCCACCAAGGCCGTACAGAACCGGGATGTCGACCGCCTCGCCTTGTTACGAAACCACTTCTTCAGCCGTTTGGGTTTCGGGGACGCCCTCTTCGCGGATGAACGGGAATTCTTCCTGTGGTCTGGGAATGGGGGTCTCGCATTTTTCGGCGTCGCAGTAAATGTCTTGCGCCTCGTCGGTGTTGAGATTGCGGAAATCCAGGGGGCGCAGCTTCGACGCGGCGTGGACGTACATCTCTTCCGTGATCTCCTGGTAGGGCGCCTGGGCGTAGTTGTGGTCCTGGAGGGGCAGGAAACTGATGGATTTCAGCCGGGGCTCGTAGAGTTCGAGCAGCCGCGGTATGTCGTCGGCCTCCTCGGGTTTGAACGTGACCGTGGCGCTGACCTGGTTATCGGCCCAGTAATGTTGCATTTGCGCCACGTTCTCGACCTGTTCCCAAATCGAGACCTCGCGTTTAGGCCGCTCGAAAATCTCGGTTTTCACGGGGAAATACACGACCCACGTGTTATCACCATAGACCGATTCCTCGATTCTGTAGCCGGCGCGTCGGATGGGGTCGACCAACGGGCTGGTTTTGTCGATGCGAATCGTTCGGTAGTAAAACTTGGCGTGCGGATAGTGGATGCCGGGCGTCACGCCGGGCAACAACGACACGGTCCCGCTGGGTTTGACGCTGGTCTTCTTGATGCTCTCGGGGATGCACAGCCACTGCGAATAGATCTTGTCCAGTTCGTTGATGTAGGCGTAGCCGCGGTCGCACCAGTCGAAATGGGTTCGTCGGCCATGTTTCTGAAACGACTCGACGATGCCGGACTGGGACAGCCCGATGCGGCGGTTCCGGAGCATGATGGCGTTGGTACGCTCGTTGTGCGTCGGCACGAGCGTCACCGTCTTGGCGTACAGATAGGCGTACTTAAGCGTCAGCCGGTAGTCCTCGAACGTCTCGTGACGGGAAGGAAACGTCTCGACAAGGTTGCATATCTCGTAGGATTCGAGGCTTTGTTCGGCGCATGGGTTTGTGCCCGCAACCTTCGTGTCGATCCAGTTGATGCCGTCCTTGAGCCGGCCGTAGGCGCGGGCGTTTTCGCGCCAGAAATACCCCGGCTCGCCGTTCTTGGCCGTCTGCTGGCCGAGTAGGTCGTAGTCCATGCCGACATCCGCCGCGACGCTGTTGTTCGATGCCCAACGCCAGGCAAGCAGTTCGTCGCTGTGGAGGTCCGGGTCTTTGAGTTTGAGGTAATCGACGTCGCCGGGTTCGCCTAAGGCCAGTTCCGCCGTTCGGCGCACGCCGCCCGATACCACGCATTTCCCGATAACATTCATCAGATCGGTGATATCGGTCGAGCGAATCCGTTGACCGCACCGCGGCCTGAGCACGCGGTCGATGTTTTGGATGCACTCGATCAGCGGCGCGGACCCCGGGGCAATGCCGCCGAAGGTCCGGATGGGCGCGCCTTTGGGCCGGATCCGCGAATAGTCTATCCGCTCGGGCCGCCGGCATTTCCCGATATAGGATTCAAGGACGACGCGCACGACGTCGCACCAGCCCTCTTTCGAGTCGTGGACCTCGTACGTTTCGTCGGACAGTCTGGGTTCGCCTATCTCGACCTTGCCGGCGCCCTGCGTGTCGAACGCGACCCCTACGCCGAGCATGGACATGTCCATGAGAAAGCAGAACGGTTCCGAGAAACTTACCTCGAGCTCTTCCGTGGACACGAATGCACAGTTGTTCAGCGCCGCGGACCCGCGCTGCCAGATGTAATCGGTTCCCATCATCCATAGGCCGCGGCCCGGCGGCAGAAACTTAAAATCCCACATAAGCCGATACATCTGTTGGGCCGATTTTTGGGCCTTATACGGGTTCCAGGGGAGTTTCAGGCTCTTGCAGTGGTTCAACTGAATGGTGTAGCAGCCCTCGACTACACGTTTGACCGTTTCCCAGTATTCCTCGGTGCGCTCATGGTCTCCCGGGAGCACGCGGGCATAGGTCCGCTTGAACGTCACGTACCCCAGCGGCCCCCAATCGGGTTGCCGACTGTCAAACTCCGCCAGAAACTTATCCGACAGCTTGAACTTCTCGCGAACCTCGAACATCGCCCGCCTCCACGGCTCGAGACGGTTTTGCGACAAAACCATCCTTCTTCCATTGTACACTCTCGGCGAGGCGCGCGGTCAAGGCAACGTTCGAGCGGCGGCCCCTGCGGCGGCACGCTCGGGTGCAAGAGGCGCGGCTTCCGCCGAGTTACCCAGATTTGACAGGACCTCCAGGGAAACCGTGTGGCTTGTTCCGGCAATATTGCGGTTCAGCGTCGCCATCTGGGTGCAGAATGAATAGGCTTCCCTTCATTTCAGGATGATTTAACGATGTCTGGTTCTGACACAGTGCTCCTGCGGCGGTGGGCGGCGACGCGCGACGCCGACGCGTTCGCGGAGATCGTATCGCGGCATTCTGGCATGGTCTACGGCACGTGCAAGCGGATGCTGGGCAACGCCAGCGAGGCGGAAGACGTTGCACAGGAGTGCTTTATAGAACTGGTCCAAGCGCCCGCCGCCGTCAAGCGCTCACTCCCCGGCTGGTTGCACGCCACCGCCATCCATCGGTCTCTTGACCGCGTCAAGTGCGAGAAGCGGCGACGCGGACGCGAGGCCCGATTTGCAGCGAACATGGCCGCAAAGACGGAGCTGGTCTGGAATGACGTTCGGGAACACGTGGATGACGCCATAGCCCACTTACCGGAGAAGCTTCGGGCGCCCATCATATTGCGGTTCCTCGAGGGCCAAACCCACGAGACTATTGCCCGGCATCTCGCCGTACCACGGACAACCGTTCAATACCGTCTCGACAAAGGCATTGATGAGATCCGGAGTTTCCTGAAACGCCGCGGCGTGTCGCTCGCGGCAGCCGCCCTGGCGTCGATGATGGGGGCCAACCTTGCGGAGGCCGCGCCCGCGGCGCTCACGGCCGAACTGGGCCGAGTCGCCCTGGCAGGGGCCAGGGGCGTTTCGTCCGCTGCCGCGAGCAGCACACTGACACAGGCCGCCGTTTTGGGAGGAATCTTGGCCATGAAAAAGGTCTTTTTCGGTATTGCTGTAGCGCTCGCCGCCATCTTGAGCCTCTGGGCAATCACGCGCAACGACCAGCCCGACCCCGCGCAGCGGCCCCACCTGCCGGAATTGGCTGAGTCGCTTGTCGAGACTCGCTCACTAGATTCGATAAAGCGTGAGACTCCCGTGGGTGAACGCGAATCCGCGGTTGCGCATGAGCCCGCGCCTGCCGCTGCGCCGCAGGGAAGTGTAATAACAGGCCGCGTTTATGATGCGGACACCGGCGAGGGGATTGCCGGGGTAGCAGTTACAGCCAAATCGTCCAAGATGGACGGCAACACGGGAACGGGCGCGCCCACGGATGCGTCGGGGGCCTATCGGATCGCGGGCCTGAGAGGAACGCAGTATCGGCTTTCCCGCACCACCCCCGAAGGCTATCGTCGCCCCCATTTCGGGGATGGGCCGGAAATCGTATCGCTGGAGCCGGGCGATGTCGTCGAGAATGTCGATTTCGCGCTGCGTAGAGAAGTGCCGTTGGCGGGGATCGTCGTTGACCAGCGACAACAGCCGGTTCAGGGCGCGCTCGTGATCTTGTACGGCGGGCTGGTCGGAGGAGGCACGACACAGTCGGGGGGCGACGGGTCGTTGAGCTTCCATGGTCTTCACCCGTCGGACGGTTTTTACCTCGAAGCAAGAAAAGACGACAGCTTCGTTTCGGAGGCCCAGGCTTTTGCGCTTCCTGAAGAGGGAATCACCGACATTATCCTTGTTCTCGGGGCCGCCTGCAGTGTATCTGGCACAGTGCTGGACATCGAAGGCAGACCGGTGAAGGATATTGAGGTGCGCTCAAAGCCTGTGCGTGACGGTGTTGTCGGAGTCGGGGGTCCGCGCGCGGTTTCCGACGCCCGAGGGCGCTATACCCTCGATGGCCTTGGGCCGGGCCGCTATGACCTGAACTTGCCGGAATGGGGAAGCCCGGCTGAATCAGAAGGCCGGCAGGCTATGGCGAGCGTCGAACTCGAGTCGGGCGATGTGATTACAGATCTAGCGCTTCTCTATAAGGAGGAAGAACTCGCCATCTCAGGTCGCGTTGTCGATTCTGACGGACAACCCGTACAAGGCGCTATCGTCCAGGCGGGAAGAACGGAAGCCAAGACGGATGAGGACGGGGCGTACGAGATCACGGGGTTAGCGGAAGGCAATTATTATATGTTTGTGAGGCCGGGAAAGCTTCCTGTGATCGGTACCCGAAACGGTTTGGCACTATTCCAAACCAGCTTCTTCCTAACGCGGGAAAACGTGGCCACAGGGAGATCCGACGTCGGCTTTGTTGTGCAGAAACCTTTTGCCGTAACGGGCGAAGTCGTCAACGCGCTTACAGGCAAGCCCATAGCCGAATTCGAAATCGCTTGCGACCAGACTCTGGGTAGCCAACTGACGTCCTCCGTGGCAGCACGTTTCGACAGAGTGAAAGACTCACAAGGCCGGTTCCGTATCGAGCAGATACAGGACGGCCCTTATTTGGTTGCTGTCCGGGCGCCCGGCTACGCCACGGCCCTACACTCGCTCTATCTCGGCGGAGAACAGCGTGAGCACCACGTTGTCATACGGCTTGAGCAAGGTGGCGACCTTCGAGGCACTGTCGTTAATGCGACGGGGGAGCCTATTCAAGGCGCGGAGGTATTTCTCGGACCCGTCATGGGGGCGGCCGCACGTACCCCCAGTTACTTCACCACCATGAGCGGCGCAGACGGAACGTTCATGCTCGAGTCCTTCCCAAAGGAGGCCCAACTCATCTCGGCAAGCCA
>DUZM01000073.1 GCA_013349485.1 Candidatus Hydrogenedentota bacterium
GCCAGGCGGTGGTGGTCGAGCCCGCTGGGCAGCAACCCGATGCACTGGGCATTGCTGCGCCGGATGAAGTTGCCGAAGCCTCCGGCAATAAGGACACGGCCCAATTGTTCGACTTTCAGTCCCGCGCGCCGCAGCAAAATGGACATACCGGCGCGAACGGCCCCGGCGGCGAGCTGCAGCTCGCGCACGTCGCCTTGGGTTAGGACGATGGGCGCTTGTGTCCCGGATTCGTTTGCGGATGCCAAAAGGAACGCGACGCCATTATCCGTTTTTGTGACACGCTTGCGGATGGCTTCGGGGAGGTCCGCCGGCAAGTGTTCGGGGGCCAGCAAAAGCCCTTCACGCATGAGCATTCCGTGCCGCCGCAGCTCCGCGGCCACATCGATAAGGGCGGATCCGCACAAGCCTATCGGGGACACGTTGCCGATGATGTTGACGCGCGCGTCGCCGTCGAAAATGACCTTTTCGATGGCGCCCTCGACGGCGCGCATTCCGTGCGTGATCCGGGCGCCTTCGAAGGCGGGGCCGGCCGCGGTGGAGGCGGCCAGCATTTGGCCGTCGTACGACAAAACGATTTCACCGTTGGTTCCGATATCGACGAAGACGGTTGGTGTGGGGCAGTTCTCGAGGTCTGTCGCAAGAATGCCGGCTACGGTGTCGCCGCCCAGGAATCCCCCGATTACGGGGAACACATAGACGCGCCCTCGAGGATGGATGGCGACGCCGACGGCGGCGGCGGCAAGGAGTTGCCCGCGCGCGGTCACGGGCACAAAGGGGACCTCGCCGAGGGCGGCGGTGTCCAATCCGAGGAGCAGTTGCTGCATAGTTGTGTTGCCAGCGAAAACCGCCTCGTAAACCCGTTCTTTCGGTACGCCGGCCTGGTCGAGGAGTTCGAGGATCATTTCGTTGACCTCGGCGACGATGACTTCCCGGAGATCCGCGGCGCCGTCGTCCTGCTCGCGGGCGCGCAGAATGCGCGAGAGGACATCGTCGCCGAAACGGGTTTGGGGATTCATGCGGGACGTGTTGGCGCACTCGCGGCCGGACTCGAGGTCAAGTAACGAGCCGACTACGGAAGTCGTGCCGATGTCGAATGCTACACAGTACCGTTGGCGCTCGGTGTTGCCTTGCTCGAAGTCAATGAGTTGATGATCGGCCCGCACGGCCGTGCCGCGGAAGTCCCAGGTTCGCAGTCTAGCGGGCAGGGCTCGCGCCAGGGCGAGGTCGGCCGTAAATACCCCCAAGGCGCCGTAGAGCCGCTCGAGATCGGCGGCCGGGTCGTCTCGACTCGGCTTCGGGAGTTCCACGTACTGTTTGCGCACGGCCGGATTCACGTCGCCGACAATGCCGCCGTCTACTGCAGAAAGAACCTGGTACGACGACGCCAACAAAGACGTCTCGGGTATATCGATGGTCGTGGAAGCGCAGATGCAGGATTGGCACGCCAGCCGGACGCCGCTGTCAAGTTCTTCTCGGTCGAGGGTCTTTCGTTCGGTGTCGGTGGGGTCGCAGGGATTGTCCACGACGCGCACTTTGCACTTGCCACACGTGCCTTGGCCGCCGCAGGGCAGGTTCAGTGCCGCGCCCGCGAGTGCGGCCGCTTCGATGATTTTCGTGCCGCTCAGTACGAATACTTTCTTGCCCTGGGGTTCGAAAGTGACGGCTATCTCTGGCTCGCGCATTCGGTGTTCCTGCACTCCTTCGGTTCTTGTTTGGCCGCGTCCGCGGCGTTGGTTGGTCCCTTCTACCACTAGTGGCTCGCTCCGTTCAACCGGGTGCAGGGCGCAAGACACAGTCTTCGGTTACGGTTGTTTGCTTTTCTCGCATCAATTATGCGAAAAGGTCTCGATACTGGATGGAAGAGGCCGGGTGCGTTTGGTGTGGGAAATGGGTCGGCGGAAAGGAGAAGATTGTGCGAGTTATTGCTCCGATCACTATGCTTGGGTTGGCCACGGCCGTGTGTTTTGCGGCGTCCGCTCGTGCGGCGGAAGAGGCCGAGGAAGCGAAGGTTCAAAGAGAGCCCAGCGCGGTCGAACTGAAAACCGATGCCGAGAAACTGGGTTACGCGATTGGGATTCGAACCGGCAGGAGTCTCAAAACGATGGCGGCCGACGGTGTCGAGTTCAGCATCGAGTCCTATTTCCTGGGTATTCAGGACGCTCTCGACGATCGAGAACCTGCCCTGCCGGAGGACGAGGCGCGCGCACTGTTGCAGGAACTCCGGGAGGCCGCCAGAGCCCGCTCTCGAGAATTCATGATGAAGCATCGGATGGAGGTGGGAGAAAAGAACAGAGCGGAAGGCGAGGCGTTTCTGGCCGAAAACGCCAAGAAAGAGGGCGTCGTCGTGCTCGATAGCGGCCTCCAGTACGAGGTCATAGAGGAAGGCACGGGACGCAAGCCCACGGACACCGACAAAGTGCGCGTGCATTATCGCGCGACGTTGCTTGACGGCACGGAATTCGACAGCTCGAGCAAACACGGCCCGGCGCCGGCCGAGTTCGCGGTTAGCGGCAGCATCATTGCCGGTTGGAAAGAGGCCCTGAAACTCATGAAAGAAGGGGCCAAGTGGCGGATTTACATTCCGCCGCAATTGGCTTACGGCGCCCGCGCCCAAGGCCCGATTATGCCGCATGCGACGCTCATATTTGACTTGGAATTGATCGAGATAGTGAAGTAGGCTCACGCCGGCCTGTTAATGCATTTCCGGCGTGGTGTGTCCGGCGGTTTTTTGCTATCATATATCCTCGTCTCGGAGGCTGGGGCAACGCGGAAAGGAGAAGGATCATGGCACGGAAGTATGTACTCGGATTGGATTTCGGGACGGAGTCGGGGCGCGCGGTGCTTGTGGCCGTGGACAACGGCGAGGAAGTGGCCACGGCGGTCGAACCGTATCCCGACGGGGTGATTGACGTTGCGTTGCCGGGCTCGGGCAAGAAACTCGAGCCGGATTGGGCGCTGCAGAATCCGAGAGACTACCTGTATGTGATCGAGCAGACGGTTCCGAAGGTGCTCGAGGCGTCGGGCGTCAGCGGCAAGGACGTGATCGGCATCGGGACGGATTTCACGGCGTGCACGATGATGCCCATCGACGAAGACGGCGTGCCTTTGTGTGTTAAGCCTGAGTTTTCCGATAACCCCAACGCCTGGGTGAAGCTCTGGAAACATCATGCCGCCCAGCCCGAGGCGGACAGAATCAACGCGGTCGCTGCGGAACGGGGCGAGGATTTCCTGGCGCGGTACGGCGGGAAAATATCGAGCGAATGGTTCTTCCCGAAGGCGCTTCAGATTCTGGACGAAGCGCCGGAGGTCTACCAGGCCGCCGACCGCCTCATTGAAGGCAGCGACTGGATCGTGTTGCAGCTTTGCGGCGAGGAAAAACGCAACGCCTGTGTGGCCGGATACAAGGCCATCTGGGATGAAGGCTACCCGAGCACGGAGTTCTTTAAAGCCCTCGATCCGCGGTTCGAGGACATTGTCGCCGAGAAACTGAGCGAAGACATCTATCCGGCGGGCGTGAAAGCGGGCGGGTTGTTGCCGGGTATGGCCCAAAGACTCGGGCTTGAACCGGGGACGGCGGTGGCCACGGGGGGCGTCGATGCGCACGTGGCCGTGCCGGCCTGCGGCGTTACGGATGAAGGCAAGATGGTGATGATCATGGGCACGAGCGTCTGCCACATGGTGTGCGGCACCGAGAAAAAGGTCATCGACGGCATGTGCGGCGTGGTCAAGGAAGGCATCCTGCCCAATTACTACGGGTTCGAGGCCGGCCAGACGGCCGTCGGCGATATCTATGCCTGGTTCATCGAGAATTGCGTTACGGCCTCCGTCGCTGACGAGGCCAAGAAATGCGGACTCGACATTCACGGCTACCTGAGCCAAGAGGCTGCGAAGTTGAGGGTCGGGGAATCCGGTCTGCTCTGCCTGGATTGGTGGAACGGCAACCGCTCGATCCTCGTCAATGCCGACCTGATGGGGCTCATGGTGGGTATGACGCTTACGACCACGCCGGCCGAGATGTACCGCGCCATCATCGAGAGCACGGCGTACGGCACCTACAAGATCATCGAGCAACTCGAACAGGGCGGCGTCCCCATTGACGAGCTATACGCCTGTGGCGGGCTCGCGAGCAAGAATCCCGTGCTGATGCAGATCTTCGCCGACGTGACCAACCGCGAGATGAAGATCAGCGCCAGCGACCAGACCGTCGCGCTCGGCTCCGCCATGTGGGGCGCGGTCGCGGCGGGCGCCAAGGCCGGCGGTTACGACGACATCACCCACGCCGCCGAAAAGATGGCCCGGCTCAGGGAGGAGAGCTATAGGCCCAATCCCGAAAACCACGCAATGTACCAAAAGCTCTTCGCCGAGTACGAACGCCTCCACGACCTCTTCGGCCGCGGCGCCGACCCCTTGATGAAGAATCTGAAAGACATCAAGCTTTCCGTGCGGGGCAATATGGGGTAGTCAAGCCTAGCCCTTGCAAAGAGCGCCGAATAGTGCCAGACTATGGGTGTGAGTGAAAGCGTTTACATCGAAAACGTCTATTCTCAGTTTCTACCATGATGCCCGGACTTCCGCGGCGGTAACCGCAGTGTGCCAACATGACTGAGGATGAAAGGATTATCGAAGAGATACGCCGAAGTCGGTGGCGCATGTCGGAAGAGTGCGGCCACGATGTGCACCGGTATATCGAGCACGTGAAAAGGTTCAATGACCGATATGCTGCCGAAGTCGATGCGTTCCGCCAGTTACGGGGCGCGTCCGCTCGAAATTCGGTGACGCATTAGGTCAATTCGCTTCTACGCCGTGAAGGCGCCAAAGCTGCGTAGAGCGTTTGTCCGACTTTCCTGCCTGGCAATTAGGGTAGGAATGTTGCTGCTTCCGAAACACTGCCCTGCTATACTGAATGCCAAGGACAGGCGGCCCATCTAGTTAGGGCTCGTGACAACTACGGGGCTACGCGGCCGCGGTGTCGCATGTTGGCACTGCGCGGGCGCACTGGGAGGGCTTGGACGATCAAGACCAACCGAGTTACTGCGGTTCACCTAATCTCGCTAGAGCGGAAGAAAGTCATGAGCAGATACAGGTTCCCGGCTTCACTCCCACGCAAGATGTACTGGTCGGATGAAGTCAACGGGTGCGCCGTATGTCCGGATTGCGGCGCACCGCTCGAGTCCGAGCACCACACGTACGTTATTGCGACTCGAACTGACGGCTACACGGATTCCTACCTGATAGGCAACGACGGCGGCCATTTCTGCGGCGAGTGTCCCGTGGTAGTCCTCGATCACGATCAGTTCGAACGGTTTGCCGCAATGGCCGCGGGTACAGCAAAAGGAGTCGACTACATCGTGATGGGGTTAGTCGATCTCGGTGCCGTGCCCGAGGACAAGCGAAAGGTCCCCCTCGGCGACGACGCGAACCCGCTCCCGCTAGTCAAGTTCGCTAATTTTGGCGAGAAGAAGCCACAGGCCAAATCCACAAGCAAGAACGCAAACAAACGGAAACGTAAGAACCGAAAACGGAAAAGACGCTGAGTGCAGGCCTGATCACGGCGCAGCAAACACCCGGCTCAAACAGCAGGGTCCGTCGGCGGAGGTGCCCAGGACATGCCAGTCAACGCCATAATGTTTTCGGCGGGCACGTGGTTGCGTTGCGCGCCACGGGGTATATAACACGCTCAGTGGTGCCGACAACGCGCAACCAGATTATTCCGCATAGGAAGACGCGACTGTAGATAGCATTGAATTGAGTATCGTGTCCCCTGAATTCTCTGAATTCTCCGCGACATTTCCCTTCTGACACGATCCGAGCAACATGAATTGAAGAAAGTGGCAGAGGCGCTGTTTGAGGGGAAATGAAACGGATGCCCAAACCGAGAGCCATCGTCCGCATCGGGACAGTCAGCAGCGGATTCTGCGTATTCGTGGGTAGAAAGCCGTCGTCGACGCCGATCTTGCGGAGTTCTGCGGAGTGCCTACGCGGCGCGTGAATAAACAGGTCAAGCGTAACTATCGGCGTTTCCCTTGTCGGCGTGAAAGCAAAGATTGGTCCATGGGCCTTAAACCATTGGTGGACCACCCCGCTAACCCGGGCGGCTGGTCCGCAAACAATTAGACAACGGCCCCGTGGCGCGCATTGGTGAAGTCGGGTATGCGTCGAGCCAAGGACTGTGCTAGGCCTACCCGTTGTGGGGCCGTTCGGCGGCGAATTAACTGGACATCCGCCCTCCTGTTATATACGATCATAGCGCCCATAGCTGGCAGAAGGGTCGGGAGATACGAAGGATGGGAATAACACACGTTACGGTGACGATTCGAAACCCGGCCGAACCGGATAGATCTTGGGATGGTCTCTTCCTGGTCGACACTGGCGCGGTCGACTGCCTCGTGCCGCGAAAGGAACTCGTAGGAATCGGGTTAGCTCCGAAGGGCCAGCGGACTTACGAACTGGCGGACGGCAGCGAGGTGAGAATGGATATTACAACTGGGGACGTGGAGTTTATGGGAGAGATTGTGGGTGCAACCATCATTCTTGGTGCGGATGATGCCGAGCCGATTTTGGGTGTGACGGCACTGGAGTCTGTTGGTATCGAGGTGGACCCTCAGAATCAACGCCTTAAGCGCCTTCCCGCCACGCGACTGAAATGAGAACCGTCGAATATGCCGCCCCTGCGACTCCCTGATCGCCTGCGGCGACTTCTCTGCTCTGGGGCATAAGCATGCATTCACCGAGAGAGACAATCCCACCTAGGAGCACGGCGGCGGTTCTTGAGCTGCTTCCGCCGTTTCCGATTGTGTTGGTGACGACGCGGACGAATGTCATCACGATAGGGCAGATCGAGTATTTCACGTTTTCGCCTTTGCGGATTGGGATTGCGGTGGCGCATAGTCGCCATACGTACTCGCTTCTGAAGGCGGAGCGGGAATTCGTGGTGAATGTGGCGACTGCGGAGTTGCTACCCGCCGTCAGAACCTGCGGGTCGGTTTCTGGCAGGGATTGTGATAAGTTCGACGCGGCCGGGCTTACTCGGGAACCGTCCACGGTGGTCAGCGCGGTGAGTGTTGGCGAATGCGGCGCCCATATCGAGTGTATAGTCAAAAAGGAGATCGCATTCGAGGAACGGACGTGGTTTGTGGGCGAGGTCGTGGCCGCGCGGATGGTTCCCGGGCACCGAGGATCGGATGCGCTGCTATGCGGTCGAAACCATTACGTATTGCCCGGGGGCATTGTGGGCTCCCGCTAACGACGTTTGGGGCTCGGCTCTTCGATCCGCCGCGGGCCGTTTGCTGGTTTGCTGGAGGCAAAGGGAGTAGAATAGTCGTGATACGATCAAAAACAACGGGAGTTACCGATGCCTGAGATATCTTTAGACGAGGGACGCATCAAACAGCTTCTTAAAGAGGCTGTACTTGAAGTATTCGAGGAGCGGCGGGATCTCATTTACGACGTTTTGGCGCGAGCGATGGAGGATTTTGCGCTTGCTAACGCCATCCAAGAAGGTGAATCCTCGGAGGCTGTGACTCGAGATCAGGTTCTTCAGACCCTCTCAGGTGCAAGTTGAAAGTTGATTTCAAGAAGAGCTTCCTGAGAGATCTGAAACGCATCAAGGAGGCACGTGTCAAAGAGCGGTTGCGGGAGATCGTCGAGACAATCGAGAATGCCAAATGTCTTCAGGACATAGGCAACCTAGACAAGCTCAAATACGGCGACCATTACTATCGCATCAGAATTGGAGATTATAGACTGGGTCTGATTCTGGAAGATGATACGGTTATCCTGGTTCGGTTTCTCCATCGCAAAGACCTTTACCGGTATTTCCCTTAGTTCCCCAAAGTAACGCCGTCCGATCTACCGCGGGGCCGTGCAGCTCGAGAGAATCCGCTGGAGAACCTCAGAATAGAAGAACAAGACCGACTGCGCTTGCAGCAGGAGTATCGGCAACTCGGCGATGATGCATTGCTGGACGCCGCTGAACTGGGTCGCGAGGACTTTCAAAAAGCTGTTAACAGCACTATCCTTGCAGAGGTCGAGGAACGAGGCCTATAGGGATCAGCTGCAAGCGGGACGGCGTCGGATAGAGCGGCAAAAGGATGCGAGTGAGCGACCAGTGGGCTAGGACAAACACCGCGTTTCGCTTCGTTATACTGCGCGAAAGACGGCGTCAGTTTCTTTTGGCGCGCCGTCACGTTTTGTCGCCGTTTAAATGGAACTTGGTATGGGCGTAAACCGGTAACGATAAGGCGAAAACCGTTATTCTGAGCGATGGCCGACATTTCACACGCGCATAAGCCTGTCCGGTGGCACAACTCGTTGGTGTTCCGCATCGTCGTGTTGTGCGCGGTTTTGGTGCTCTGCCTGTTCGGCGCCGTTTACGTGATCACGCGGTACTACGTTCACGAACTTATCAACGAAATGGAGGTCCAGACGCGTCGGATCGCCGACATCGTTCGAGTGGAACTCGAAGCCAATCCGACGCGCGACCTCGACGACCTCGAACATGAACTCGACAACGGGTACCGGGACATCGAGTTCGAGGCGTTTCGTGATTCGGTCGTCGTGCCGCCGTTGGTTATCGAGGCGTCGGAGGCGGGCCGACTCGAGAAGGTCGCCCGCACCATTTTCACGCTTCGCGACCAGCGGATCCTCTTGACGGTACGGATGCCCTTAGTGCCCACGGCGGAGATCGTGCGTGCTTTCGGAAACCGGTACATGGCGTTGATCACGGCGGTTTTCGTCGCCGCGCTGGGCTTCGTGGTGTACTTTATCCTGCGGACGTTGCGGCCCTTGCGGGACTTGTCCGAATCGTGCGCGCAGATCGGCGCCGGCAATCTCAAAAACGTCGTTGTGCGGAAAAACACAGGAGAGATTCTCGCGCTTGAACGGACGTTTAACGCCATGGTGGAGTCGTTGCGCGACAAAGAAATCGTGGAACGGAATCTGCGGCAGGCGCAACGCCTGTCTGCGGTCGGCACCCTCGCTGCCGGCGTCGCGCACGATGTGCGCAATCCGCTCAACGCCATCAAGCTGCTGTCGGCCCACACCATCGATATGCTCGGCGACACGAGCCAGGCCGCGCAGGCCGCGAAACAACTTCAGACTATACGGGCGGAAGTGGATCGGCTCGAGGAAATCGTGTCCGGGTTCCTTTCGTTGGCGAAAGAGCGCGAGCTGCAGCCGGCGCCGTGCCGCATCGATGCCATACTCGAGGAATGCAGCCGGCTTGTCAAGAAAGATGCCGAAGCGCGCGGCGTGTATCTCACGAAAGAACTACGTGCGGGCGAAACGACGTTGCTGCTTGACCCGAAACAGACGACTCGGGCAATTCTGAACGTACTTATCAACGCGATGGAAGCCACGCCCGAGCGTGGGCGGATTCGGCTGTTCTCGCGCGTGACGAACACCCACTGTGAAATTGAAATCCGCGACGACGGCCCCGGCCTGTCCAGAGAAGCGGCTGAGCGCGCGTTCGACGCGTATTTCACCACGAAACCGACGGGCACGGGGTTGGGGCTCTCAATCACGCGCGGCATCATCGAGGAACACGGCGGGCGCATTGCGCTGTCGAGTCAGGAAGGCCAAGGGTGTCAGGTGCTGATAGCGTTTCCATTGGAAGCCGGGCGCCCGGGCAGCCCAGAACACGGCGTGTAGGTGCTTGCAAGAACCAGGATCCTTCCGGCGCCCTTGGGTACGACGAGTCCCGTGTTGTTAGGAGAGGACGGAAGATGAGACCCAAAGTGCTTGTTGCCGAAGACGACCAAGTCCAGCGGGACGTGATCGCGGACATACTCGAGCGGGCCGAGTACGACGCGACGCGGGTCTCCTGCGCGGAGGAGGCGTTGTCGGTGCTCCGGGCCGAGGATGTGGACCTGCTCGTGACGGATATGCGCATGCCGGGGATGGACGGACTCGAATTGCTCCGCGAAGCGAAGCGGCTCCGCCCCGGCGTTGAAGTGGTCGTTATGACGGCCCACGCAAGCATCGAGACCGCCGTGGCGGCCATGAAAGAAGGGGCCGCGGACTACCTCACCAAGCCTTTCGACAAAGAGGAACTACTTGTGGTCGTCGCGAAGGCGACCGAACGCGCGAGATTACTGCGCGAGAACCGCGAACTGCGTGAATTGGTGACGCACGGCGCGTCGCTGGGCAATATTGTTGGGCAGAGCCCGGCAATGCAGCGCGTGTTCGAATTGACGCAGAAGGCCGTATCGGTTAACAGCACGGTGCTTATCCAAGGGGAATCCGGCACGGGGAAGGAACTGATCGCGCGCCATATCCACTTCGAGGGGCCCCGGAAAGATAAGCCGTTTGTGGTGGTCAATTGCGCGGCCATCCCGGACACGCTCGTCGAAAGTGAACTGTTCGGCCACGAGAAAGGCTCATTTACAGGCGCCGAGACCAGCCGCAAAGGCAAGTTCGAGATTGCCCACGGGGGCACGGTGTTTCTCGATGAAATCGGCGACATGCACACCAACAGCCAGGCGAAGCTGCTCCGGGTGCTTCAGGACGGCATTGTCGAGCGGGTGGGTTCGTCGCAGCCACGCAAGGTGGACGTCCGCGTGATCGCCGCGACGAACCGAAACCTTGGTGGGCTGGTTGCGAACGGGGAGTTCCGCGAGGATCTGTTCTTCCGCCTGGACGTGTTGCCGATCCGAATACCCCCCCTGCGCGAACGGATTCAAGACCTGCCGATTCTTGTGGCCCATTTCCGGGCAAAGATTTCGGCGCGCCTCGATAGAAGCGCGCCGAGAATCGGCGCGGACGTGCTCGAAGCGATGCGCCGCTACCGGTGGCCGGGCAACGTCCGCGAACTCGAAAACACGCTGGAACAACTCTTCATCATGTGTGACAGCGACGCCTTGGGCGCGGGCGATCTGCCGGAGAAACTACTGGAGTTCACGCCTCAGTCCGGCCAGTTCACGCTGCCGTTGGGCGGCATCGTCCTCGAGGATCTGGAGCAAGACCTCATTCGGCAGGCGCTTGAACGTTCGGGCGGGCGGATCAAAGAGGCCGCCGAACTGCTTGGGCTGACTTATAAGACCCTCCAGTACCGGCTGAAAAAGCACGATATCGACAGGCGCGAACTGGTTCAGTGAGCTTGGCGTGGGGCCGCCGCCGCGGCCGGGCGCACGGATTGGCTCGCGGACTCATGGGTCGGGTTAGGGACAGACATCGTGTTTCGCTTCGTTATACTGCGCGAAAGACGGCGTCAGTCCCTTTTGGCGCCCCGCCACATCTTGTTGCCGTTTGAATGCAACTTGGTATGAAAACCCTCGCCGTGGCGTTTGGGTCCACCTGCGGGCTCTCGCACGGAGACGACCTTCTGGGCGTCAATCCACGTCTCGTGTCTTTCTGTCGGCGCGTGTCCTCCGTTTTACGGTCGATCCGTCGATTTGTACGTAACCTTGCAGCCGGGAGGTCCGTCTTCCCACAAGATGAGTAGTTCGGGGGTAACGTCCGTTCCCTCCATGTGCAGTCGACCCAAAGAGGACAACTTCTCGATGTGTTCCAGGGCTTGTTTCGCGATGCGCGGAGCCCTCACGATTACGAGCGTACGCAATTGGGGGAAGTTTTCGAGGACGGCCAGTCCGTCGTCGGTGACCTTCACGTCAAAAAGTCTCATTTCTCGCAGAGCGCTCAAGTGGGTGATCCGCTTCAATGCGGCGTCGTCGACGCTTCTGCCGGTGAGCGACAATGTATCCAAGGCGTCGGCCTTCAAGGGAACCAACCAATCCAGATTCTCGGCGGCAGAACCGAAGACCTCAAGCTTAACTACCTTACCTTCCGGTATCGTCACGCTCCCCTGCGCCGAACCCAACTTCTCCCAAGGTTCGGCGTCCGTCGCGTTCCAATCCCGCGTGAACAAAGTCCCCCTCGAACTTGCCGGAAACACCATGGTTTGTGGCCCGGGTGGGGACGCCGACCCCGGTTCGGCCGCGGCGAGCAATTCCGGCGGCGCGGCCGCCTCGGGTGCGGAAACGATTTTGCAGTGGGGGAGCGCCGCGCGAAGCCGCGCCAAGGTAGCTTCATCCATACTGCCGCCCGGCAGCACTAGTTCTTTTAGACCATCAAGGGAACCTATCCGGCGGAGGGCGTCGTCGCTTATATCTCCCGAAGGCAGCCAGAGCGATTCGATGGCCCGAGCATCGAGCTGGGCGAGCGCCGAAAGATCCGTCGCTTCAAGGTCCGATACCCGCAACTGAAACTCCTTCCCATGAGGCTTCGTTATAGGCCCCGTAGCGTCGGCGAATGCCTGCCACGCGGCGGCGTCCGTCGAGTCCGCTACGCGGACATAGATCGTTCCGAGTGATTGGTCTTGCGGAAACGCAATCGGCGTGCGCATGCCAATAGGAATGCGGTTCGGCCGCCCCTCCCCGCCCGGCCCCTTGCGAGACCCGCCGAACACGTGCGGGAAGCTTAGGTAGCCGGCCGCGGCAATGGCCACCGAAAGTACTGCCGTCATCACAAAGATCAGCGCAACTCGCTTGCCAGGCTTTTCGCCCAACTGCCCCGGCTGCAGCAAACCTTTCTCCGGAACCGGCGTCGGTGTGGCGGGGCCGGCCACCCTGGACACCCGGGTCATAAAGTCCGTTGGCCGCTCACGGGGCAACCATTTCGGCGGCGGCGGCTTGGCCTCCTCCGTCTCGGGCCAGGCATCGTCCTTGGGCTTGATTTCGGAGTAGAC
>DUZM01000074.1 GCA_013349485.1 Candidatus Hydrogenedentota bacterium
AAGCTCATGGACTTCGGCATTTCCAAGCTGATGACGAGCGCGAACGTGACTGCGACCTCCATTATTATGGGCACACCGTACTACATGTCGCCCGAGCAACTCCGCGACAGCAGCCGCGTCGACGCCCGGGCAGACATTTACAGCGGGGGCGTGGTGCTGTATGAGATACTGACGGGCTCCGTTCCGACCGGGGTGCCCAAACCCGCGTCGCAACTGTCGCGCGAGGTGCCGCCGGCGCTCGATCCGATCGTGGCGAAATGCGTCGAGCCGGAGCCGAAGGATCGCTATCAGACAGCTACGGCGTTGCGCGAGGCGCTTCGGCAAGTCCGGGAGGCGGTTGCGTCGACGGCCGGTGCAAGACGTCGCGCCGGCCGGCGCCGGGAGAGAGGCGTCTTTCCCTTGCGCAGGGTCGTGGGCGGCATTCTTGCCGCGTTGGTCCTCGCGGCTGCCGGCGTGGGTGTGAGCGTGGCCGAGAAACACCGGCGCGCGGCGCGCGCAGACCATGCGGCACGCCTGGAAGAACTTCGACGAAACGCTGGCGGCGCGTATCGGGAAACCTTTGCGGAGAAGTATGCACGGCTTGAAAGGCTCGTCGGAAAGGCCCGCATCCGGGCCAACGTGGCCGCCGAGAGCAATGAGGCGCGGGGCAAAACTGCGGCACTGGGCGAAAAATGGTGGGAACGCGCACAGGAGGCCGTCGAGCATGATCGCTCCCGGGCGCTTCTCTACGGGCGCTACGCCCTCGAGTGCTTCCTGGCCTCCGTTGTCCGGAAGGAGAATATGGCGTTTGTGCCGCCGGGCGAAGTGGTGGTTGGGGGGAGCGGGAATCCCGTCCCGCTGGATGGGTTTTTTATCGATAAAACCGAAGTGGTCAATGCCGACTATGCGGTCTTCTGCGAGGCAGGATGGCCGCTGCCGATGTATGGGGATCTCGTCTGCTACGAGCCCCTCCTTGACCGGGAGTTTTACGCGTCGGATCCGGCTTTTCCTGTGACGATGGTGACGTTTTATGACGCCCAAGCCTATGCCGCCTGGAACGGTAAGAAGCTCCCTACGGAAGCGCAATGGGCTCGAGCGGCGTACGGGTGCGCCGAGTCTGAGAGTCCCTATCCCTGGGGCGTCGATCCGTACGCCGGCGCGGCGAATTGGGCGAGTCCGGAGGACGGCAGGGTCGGGCCCGCGCCGCCGGGTGGATTCGAGGATGACCAAACGGACTCGGGCTGTTTCGACATGGCGGGCAACGTGGCTGAATGGACGCGCAGCCTGGCCTGGCCTTTGCCGTATGACCCGAACGACGGCCGCGAGAATCAGGAGGACATTTACTTCGGCAAGATACTGTCGATTTGCGGCGGAGATTTCCATACCCTGCCGGAATTCAGGCTTGACGGCCGGCGGCAGATGCGCTACGGGGACTGCTGGCCGTGGCTTGGCTTTCGTTGCGTGTGGGAGTTCCCGTCCGAGCTGGAAGAACTCGAAGCTTTTCTTAGAGGTCTTGATGTCCGCGCCGGACTCGAGCGCGAAGAGCGTTAAAACTGTGCATACTGCACGCGCGCGTTTTCGGGCGTTTGCCGCGAAAGGATGGGGCGCGGCGCCGCTTTTGCGAAGGCCGGGTCGTGCACGTCTCACGTGTCGCCCGACGGTCAATGGCGGGGAATCTCGATACTCGAGGCGTACGACAAGTTGACAGGAAGCCGTGCCTCAAAATAGAATTAGTATAGAGCGGCTGTGCGGCAGTTCTTGTCGTTGAGAAGCATGAGAGGAACGGACATGAAACTGGTTACGTGCCCACACTGCGGAGAAGATCGTTTTCTGTGGACGAGCGTACCCAAAGAAGTCGTATTGGTCGTGCCGTGTCCTTCGTGCGGGGAAGTGCTGGTGCTGTACCGCGACAAGGTGGTCGCGCTGAACCGCAAGATCATCGAAGATTTAACGATCGAGGAGCGCAGAAATCATCTGGCCAACGTAATTGCCGGCTTTCTTGGCTCAGGTAAGTTCCCTATATTGCCGGAGTTGCGCGCCGCGCCCGAGGAGGACTCCGAAGTACTTGCCGATGACGAGGAGGAGGCAGAATTGTGCAGGGGCGCGGCACGTGATCCCATCACGCAGGAGGAAGTCGTCCGGTTTGTCCAGGTCGAGTTGAGCCGGCTTGACGATCCCGCCTACTTCAAGAGGCATTTGGGCTCATCCTGATCGCAGGAGTGCGCAATCCCCCCCAAAACCGGTTTTCCGGTGCAGCCGTCACGCCGCTTCAGGCGCCGCGATTCGCGCCGAGAACGACACGGGCACGGCTATCATATTGAGGATCCGGTGCAGTCTTCTCCGGCCCACGGCGGGCAGCGCCCGGATCTTCGGCGAAGAGTGTCGCACGCGCAACGCCGTAGCTAATTCTCTAGGTGAGAGGCATTCGAAATGTCAGCACGTGCAACGACACGTCTTCGGAGAACGTGTCACTGAAGAGATTCAGGCGGCCCGGCGGACTCGCTCTGCCCCTGCAGCGGGGAGGTATCTGCGGACGCGCCATGCTGCGGGGCAGGGGAAGGCGCTTCGTCCGACGCCGTCTCTTGCGGCGTTTCAGGGGCGGCGTCGAGTTCAGACTCGGGCTCCAATGGCGCCGCGTCTTCTTCCGCAAACAGCTCAGGATGTTTCGCTCGCAGCTTCTCGAGGGCCGCTTGGGCGTACCTTTCTTCCGCTGAGCCAGGAAACGCCGTCTGTTGCGATTGATAGGCCGCCACGGCTTTGTCGAGCCGTGCGAGCCGCTCGCAGCACCGGCCGATGTTGTTGTTCTGGCGCTTTGCGGCAAAACTCCCCGGCCATCTCTCGACGACTTCGTTGTACACGGCGAGTGCGGTCTCATAGTCCGCCGCGTTCTCCGCAATGAACCCAAGCCCCTCGACGCCATCGGGGGTGTGCTCGTAGTCGGGGTAGTTGTCCCGCAACTGCTCGAACGCCGCCTTGGCCTTGTCGTAGTCCGAGGCCTCGAAGGCGTTCTCACCCATCATATAGAGAACCTCCGGGGCGAGGGTTTCCGCCGCCTGGGTGAGGGACTCGAGTTCGGCGGCACGCAGCGCGGCGTCTTCGAGGTCCAGCGCCCGCGCGTAGGCCGTGGCGCTCGAACGGACTTTCGCCAGCGAATGCAATCTGTAGAAGATGCCAATCGCTGCACACCCAATGATGAACGCGGCGACAACCGCCGACACGACGGGATTCTGCTTCACGTAGTCGGCGAGCGCCGCGAAATCGCTTTTGGTTTCGACGACCTGTTCCACTGGCTGCGCCTTCACGCGTTTTCTGCGCCTCTTCTTCGCCATGCCCGATCGCTCCTGTTGGCGGGAACCTACCGGGTGCTTTTCCACCCGATGATTTGCCAAACGTCGTTTGTTTTCTCGAAATGAACCTCAGCCTGCCCGTTGATGCTTACCGGCAAGCCGACTTCTTGATTCACCGGCTCGGCCACAATCCCAAACGTCTCGATCGCGCGCGCCCGCGTTCCCTGAACGATGATTCGCGGCCTTACGCGCGTGATGCGTATTTCCCGATAGCTGCTGAACAGGCGCTGCAGCTCGTCGCGCGCGGCCTGGTAGTCCCTCATCTGCGCATCAAGATAGCCCGGCGACAGGTGCGCGAGCACCTTGTAGATGCGTCGCGATTCGGCGCCGCGGCGCACATCGTCCAGCACAACGGCGATCTGCTCCTCGTCGCTCATCTTGGCGCCGCCGATTTCCTGCAATGCAGACTGGAGGGGCGAGTCGCACCCGACCAGCGCAACGAGAACCAGCGCGAACTGCGATGCGGCGCTTTTGCTCATTGCGTGGGTCCATTTTCGTGTTCGGGTATTAGGGTGATAGTGAGCGTCCTACCACGGGTGACGCCGAGGTCCCGAATCCTAACGGTCAGCCGCCGGCCGGGTTTCACGAAGACCATTTCAATCACCTCTGCTTCTATCAAGCTGGCGCGTTCCCAGTCGGCCACAGGGGCTTCATCGAGGTAGAATTGGGCTAATGCGTTGACCGAGGCCTTTGACGTATAAACCATTCTGCCGATCTGGAGGTCGGCCGATTCATATACGAACGTGCGATCGAGATCTTCTTTGACGCCGACAGGCAGCGGCACGTCCGTGAACCGTTGTTCCGTTGAAAGACGCAACCCGCGCCCAGGTGCTGCCGGCGCTTCGACGCCGAGGGTTTCCTCGAAAGGCTCGATTTCGGGCAAGGGCTCGGCGGACTCTTTGCGCCACGGCAACGATTGGCAACCCGCGAGACCCACCGCAATCAGGAGCGTCAGGCTCACAAAACGCCTCATTCCTGCCTTCCTTTCTTCCTTTTGTGTCTGCGTTTCCGTCGCTCGGCCACGGTGCCAAAGGCAACCCGCCCCTTCGGCATCATTAGACGCACTTAGTCCCCGCCCGACAAACGGCCGTGTGAATGATAGCACGGAAACCGCCGACGATACCACCGAGAATCGCCTGTTTTGCCCGAAGGGCGACGCGTCGCCGGCCTAAACCCTTCTCGTGGGTTCGCTTCTTGTCGGTTCCCGTTCTGGGGTTTGACCGACTGCCCCGGAGGATGTAGCATGGGGACTTCCGCGATAGGTCGTGGCCGGCACAGGGAGGCGGGGATCAATGATGGACATCAAACGTGTTGCCATATTGGGTTCCGGGGTGATGGGACGGGCCATTGCGGCCCATTTTGCGAACTGCGGCGTTCCAAGCGTCATGCTGGACATCACGCCGCCCGACCTGTCCAAGCAAGAAAAGAAGGACAGGAAGAAACGCAACGGTCTAGTCGAGGCAAATAAGAAAGCACTGCTCAAGGCCAAGCCGCCGGCGCTGTATCTCAAGTCCAACGTCGATCTGATCGAAACGGGCAACTTTGACGATGACATGCCGATGATCGGGGATTGCGATTGGATCGTCGAGGCCGTCACGGAGAATCTTGATGTAAAGCGGACGGTGTTTGAAGGGGTGGCGAAGCATCGCGGGCCGGATTCGATTGTCAGCACGAATACCAGCGGCATTCCAATAGGCACGTTGGCGGCGGGCATGGACGCCGACATGGCCAAGCATTTTCTTGGGACGCATTTTTTCAACCCGCCGCGGTATCTGAAACTGCTCGAACTGATTCCGGGGCCGCACACGGCGCCGGAAGTTATCGAGACGGTGGCGGCGTTCGGGGAAGAGGTCCTCGGCAAGGGGGTGGTTTATGCGAAGGACACGCCGTGTTTTGTAGCCAATCGCATCTTTATTTTCGCCACGCAGTACATTCTTCGCGCGATGGTCGAGACGGGTTTGACTCCTGAAGACGTGGACGCCTTGACAGGCCCCGCCATTGGACACGCGAAAAGCGCTACGCTGCGAACCGCCGACATCGTTGGACTGGACACGTATCTCCACATTCTCGAGAACACCTACGAAGATTGCCCGAATGATGAGCGCCGGGACCTGTTGGTTGCGCCGGACTGGTTGAAGGCGATGGTCGACAAAGGCCTGCTGGGTGCGAAGTCCGGCGCCGGATTCTACCAGAAGACGAAGGAGCGCGACGAGAGAGGCGCGCCCATCATTTTGTCCATAGATTTCGATACGCTCGAGTACTCTCCGCAAGACCTGCCCGGCTTTGAATGTACGAAGGCGGCCCGCGCGGCAAGGACGCTCGAGGAGAAGGTGCGCGTGATGCACACGGGCGACGACAGGGGGTCGCAGTTCTTGTGGACGGTTTTCGCAAACACGGCCGCGTACGCAGCGCGACGGATCCCGGAGATCGCGGACGACATTGCAAGCATTGACAACGCGGTGAAATGGGGATTTGCCTGGGATGTGGGCATTTTCGAAACGTGGGACATGCTCGGCGTGCCGTACGTGTGCGATCGGATGCAGGCTGACGGCCTGGACTTGCCGCCGATTGCGGAGGCGCTGCTGGATGCCGGGGCGGATTCGTTTTACCGGGAGGGGCCCAACAGAAACAGACAGTTCTTCGACCTTGCCACAAAGTCGTACCAGGACGTAGCTCGCAATCCGCGCGTATTGTTTCTTGAAGACGTGAAAAAGGCGCAGGCGCCGTTGCGGGAAAACGATGTTTGCAGTCTTGTCGATCTGGGCGACGGGATCCTGTGCGCGGAGTTCCATTCGAAGATGAATACTCTGGGGCCGGACCTGCTCGCGATGGTGCGACAGGGCGTGGACCTGGTCAATGAGGGTCAATTCGACGGGCTGGTGTTGGGCAACCAGGGCAAACACTTTTCAGCGGGTTTCGATCTGAAGCTCTTTATTCAGAACATCCGGGAAAAGGACTGGGACGCGATCGATGCGCTATGCGATGAGTTCCAACAAGTTAATATGGCGATGCGGTTCTGCAAAGGGCCGGTTGTGTCGGCGCCGCATAACTACACGTTCGGGGGCGGCATGGAGATGGCGCAGCATGCGGCGCGGGCGGTGATCGCGGCGGAGACGTACGGCGGGCTGGTGGAATCCGGTGTAGGGCTGATGCCGGCGGGCGGCGGCGTCAAAGAAATGTTGCGTCGTGCGCTTGCGTATGCGCCTTCGGCGGTGCCCGGCGCCGACCCGCTGCCTTTCGTTCAGCGGGCCTTCGACACGATCTGGATGGCGAAAGTGAGCACGAGCGGCCAGGAACTAGTCGAGCTGGGGCATTTTGGAGCGGAAGACGTCGTCTGCGTTAACTGGGACCACCAATTGAAACGGGCCAAGGACCTGTGCCGTGGCTTGAGCGTGTCGGGTCACGGGCCGCCGAAGCCGGCGACGCTCGAGGCCCTCGGGGAACCGGCGATGGCGGTTCTCCGCGCGACGCTGTACCAATATCAGGTGGGGGGCTACGCCTCCGAGCATGATGTGCTGATCGGCCTTAAACTGGCCGCGGCGCTCACGGGCGGCGGCCGCGCGCCGGGCGCGAAGTTGACGGAGCAGGACGTACTCGATCTCGAGCGGGAGGGTTTCCTCAGCTTGTGCGGCACCGAGAAAACGAAACAGCGAATCGAGCATATGCTCGAGACGGGTAAGCCGCTGCGCAATTAGAGAACGGGGCTGACGCCAAGCGAGTCTCACGAGCCCGAAGCGAGTCCGCGAGCGGAGACGTGGCTGTCCCTTTCTTCGCGCGGATACGTGGCCGAGGACGTGGCGCGCTAGGGACGAGTTCCTTAGATTGTCTAAAAAGCGCATTATTGAGTCATCCTGAGCGTAGCGAAGGATCCGGTTTGGGGCAAGTGCGTGGCGAATCGAGATGTTTCGCTTCGCTCAACATGACCCCGGGGACGCCGAAGGGCTTTTCAGATAGGCTGTCCTGCTCGACTGTCTTTTCGGTCGCGGTGGAACGCGACCCTACCGGCAGCAAAGGAGGTAACAAGCATGCAAGAGGTCTACATCGTGTCTGCGACGCGGACGGCCGTGGGCAAGGCGAAGCGGGGGACTTTGGCGCAGTATCGCCCTGAGGATATGGCGGCTGCCGTGGTGAAGGAGGCGGTTCGCCGGGCCGGGACGGCGCCGGAACGCATCGAGGATGTCGTGTTGGGTTGCGCGTACCCCGAGGGCGAACAAGGCCTGAACATGGCGCGGCTGGCGGTGTTTCGCGCCGGGTTGCCCGACGGTGTTCCTGCTATGACAGTCAATCGATTCTGTGCTTCGGGACTCGAGACCATCGCAATCGCGGCGGGCAAAATCCGCGCCGGTCTGGTTGACATTGCCGTGGCCGGTGGCGTCGAGTCCATGAGCATGATTCCCATGACGGGCGTCAAATATGCCCCAAACCCATGGCTCACCCGAGAACGCCCCGAAGCCTACATTGCCATGGGACATTGCGGGGACAACGTCGCACGAGAATTCAACATCAGCCGCGAGGACATGGATCAGTGGGCGTATGAAAGCCACCAGAAGGCTATCGCGGCGCAGGACGCCGGCAAGTTCGATGAGGAGATCGTCTCGCTCGAGGTCGAGACCGGCGATGGCACGGTGGTTTTCGCGCAGGATGAAGGGCCGCGACGCGATACCTCGCTCGAGGCCTTGGCAAACCTGAAACCGGCGTTCGCGGCATCGCCCAAGATCGGGTCGTGCACGGCAGGGAACTCGAGCCAGACGAGCGACGGGGCGGCGGCGGTTTGTCTTATAAGCGAGCGGGCCATGAAAGACACGGGCGCTCGGGCATTGGCGAAGTTCCTGAGCTATAGCGTCGCCGCGGACTCGCCCGAGTTATTGGGACCCGCGCAGGTCAAAGCCGTGCATCGAGCGTGCGAACTCGCGGGGGTCAGGCTCGATGACGTGGGCCTCATCGAGAACAACGAGGCATTCGCTTCGCAATGCCTTTACGTGATACGCGAACTGAAATTCGCTCCGGAGAAGGTGAATGTGAACGGCGGCGCGATCGCCCTCGGGCACCCGCTCGGCTGCACGGCCGCGAAACTGTCCGTGCAAATCGTCCATGAAATGAAACGCCGCAACGAGAAATACGGCCTCGTCACCATGTGCATCGGCGGCGGCCAAGGCGCCGCAGGCGTCTTCGAGCTTTGTGTGTGATGCGCCAGAGGCCCAAATCAAGTACTGTGGCGCGCTTCGTTCTATGGGAAAGACGATGAAGGTTTATCTTCTTGGTGGATTCGATTATCGATCCGGGGCCGTATCCCCTGTTGATCGACGGTGCGTGGCTGACGCGGTTCGCAAATCGGTGTACGTCCTTGACGTGACCAGCAATGATCGCGCAAAGATCGAGGCTTATCGTCCGATGCTCGAGGAGTATTTCCTGAATGTGGGAGCAACTACCGCGGCCTTTCTCTCCTTATCGAAAGGCCGAGAAGAGATCGAGCAACGATTCGAGCATTCGGGCATTATCTACGTTCCCGGGGGAGACACGCGTGTCCTCATCGAGAACCTCGAGACATTGCATCTCGCCGCCTTGCTCAAACGCGCCTCCTGCTCCGTAGCCGGGAATAGCGCCGGCGCGATTGCGCTGTGCACCGATGCCATTCTAACCATCGATGACGACGTCAAAGCGACGACCGTTCTACCCGGAGTCGGCTTGGTTGATTTCTCGGTCGACCCTCACTACGGATCATCACACGACGAAGAACTCCTTCCTCTCTCAAGAGGTAGAGTGATCTACGGCCTCCCGGAGCAGTCTGCTATAATCTATGATGGAAGCGTTGAGTGTGTCGGGCCGGTTTGGCGGTTTGCGGACGGGAAGAAGGCGAGAGCAAACTGAGAGACATAAGGGATGCACCGGGCTCCAGGGACGCAATACTCACCTGGCGGCGTTCTTACTCACATAATCGCCGCTTGTTTTGCGACGCCCCCGTGTCCGAATGTCCCGGCGTCGAGGAACTCGCCGTCAAGGCAGGCCAAAGCCTAAGGCGCAGGACTCTCGTTACCAAGATAGAAGAAGACGCCTCGGAGATCCTCGGTGGCGCTGATGGGTGTCCGGCCGCTCAGATCCTCATGGAACGAGAACACCCTGAACTGGTAGTACATGCCGATCTCCAGATCGGGGCCCGCATACGTGTGCGTAACATTACCCCCTCCGGTAAACTTCGGCACGTCGGCAGACCAGATCTCGTCCCCGAAAGCGTCGAATATGTGCAGCTCATAGCCGTCCTCACTCGAGTCGTCCTCCCATTCGAACACCGGCGTCGGTGTAAAGACCTCCTCGGGCGAATCGATGCCGGGGCCAAACACCTCGAGCGCTTGCGTAATCTTGAAGCCGGTCGGTAGAATGATCTCGTTGCCCTCGTCCGGATCCGGCACTTCGACCCTCACAATCGCCGTTCCTCCGATAGTCTGGTCCGGATCGCGCATCAGCAGGTCGTTCTCAAACGCCGCGAGCACGACATACATCCCGTCGGGCACATCCTCGAAAATGAATTCCCCTGTGACGTTACCCACACGCAGGCCGGGAGGCGCAGTGCCGCGGGCCGAGGTCTCGTTAAACGTGCTCTCGACGGCAAGAATGACGCTCGTGAATTCGGCGTCGGGGGCGTTGACAAACTGTACGGTCCCGGAAATCGTGCTCAAAGGATTGAGCGACTCCGTTATGTCGACCCCCGATGTCTCCTGACTCTCCTCTACGATGGCCTCAACGGGCGTAAGTTGCGCCCCGATCGCATAGCCCTCGACGCTGTATGTGCCTGCGGGGACATTAAAGATCGTGTACGCGCCCTCGCTGTCGCTGAATCCCTTTAAGGCCTCCGAGACCCCGTCGTCGGCCAACATCAGGATGCCTGCGTTTGCGTCGGCCAGAATCGTCCCGGAAATCCTGCCAAGGAGCGAGGTATCGCCCGGCAGTGCAATCAATTTGACCGTTGTTAGGGGACTCTCGACGACCAACCGGGTCGGCACAGGTTCGACAACCTCGCCCTCACCCTCACCTTCACCTTCGCCTTCGCCCTCGCCTTCACCTTCGCCTTCACCTTCGCCCTCGCCTTCACCCTCGCCTTCGCCCCCCGCTACGAGAAGCAGGAAAGCATCCAATTCCGTGCTGGAAATCTGCCCGTTTCCGCCGGTGTCCACCAAGTCAAACTCTTCCTGTGTAATATCGGCATCGACGGTCGTTTGGACCTCAGCGAAACTCAGGCTGCCGTTGTCATCGGCGTCCGCGGCGTCAAAATTCGCTGAGAGTTCGGTAGCCAGAATCTGCAGCCGCTCGTCCGTAACGGTGCTTACGGGAATCTCTTCTTCCAAAGCAAAGGCTACATCAATCGGCAACGCGGGCCGCAACGCCGTCGGAAACTCCTGAAATCCCTGCGCCTGTACCCGGAGCGTATAAACGGCATCCTGAAACTCGCCGTCGACGTCCCTTAATTTGGGGACCTCGAGCGCATATCGGCCGCTCTCGTCCGTCACTACGGTCGAGCCCACGGGCGTTCCATTTATATCGAGGGCCTGGACCTGGGCATCTGGGATTGGGGCATCGTCAACAACCGCCAGGACCTTTCCTCGAATCAAAACGGCGACCACACAAAATGACTCGCCTTCTACAAAACCACTACACATCAGACCCGTGGGGCAGGGATTCTCCAGATCGCAAGGGATAACGCTAATCTCGCCTTCCCCTTCGCCTTCGCCCTCCCCGCCGACAAGTACGAACTCAAGCAGTTCTGCATTGGAGATCTCACCGTTCCCGCCTGTATCCAACGCATCAAACTCAGCTTGCGTGATATTCGGGTCGATGGTTTGGGCTTCGGTGAAACTCAGGCCGTCGTTACCGTCAGCGTCCGCCGTTTCGAAATCTACCAATAACGCGGTGGCGAGTTCCTGCAGCCGGGCATCACTAACGCCCTCTCCCTCGCCTTCGCCTTCGCCTTCACCCTCTCCTTCGCCGCCGCCAATACCCGGAGCGCACTGGACTACCAAGACCATGACCAAGGCCAGCAGGATTAACAGGGAACTCCATTGTGCCCAATCTTTATAGATCATCAGTGGATTTCCTTTCCCGTGCAGGATAACTCCCCATTTGAACCTATCGTTCCCCACCTAATTTTATCCCGGGACTCGGGATTCGTCAAGCGCTGCTCATCGCAAATACTCAGACCTGCTGATATCTTCTCTCTTAGAGCATAGCGCAAGTTATCTAGCTGGGCCAAATCACAGGCAATCTACTGCAGCGCCGCATCTGCTTACACCTACTGGGTTTTCGCTCGTCCGGCTTGCTCAGCGTACGTCACCGCCTATTCGGCGTGCTGCACAGTACGCCTGCGCGGGCCTCGATCGCGCGCCTTGTATTTGCAGACATCTGCGTCGCTTCGCTACGGTTGCCTGTGCTTTGTCGGGGTTCGTTATACAGACCGCCTTCCACCAAGTTCTGTGGCCGATATAGAATGGCGCGAACTGAAAGTGCAATCGCTTCCGTTCCTTGCAGTTGCGTCTTTTCTCTCCCCTGATCGTGGCGAATGGTAGTGGGGGGGGGCATTGTTCCGTGATGGAAGAGCGTCTGGCGGTACTAAAGGCGGCTTTTGGGGTGTGGGGTCCAGGTGCCTTCTAAGTATGCATACGCCCCCGCTTGTTGCGGCGCCACCAGACCTCGGCGTAACGCTGCTATGCGTGTGGTTTGTTGCTTGCGGACCTCGTCCTTAGTGGCGCATATGCGCCTCCATGGTTCCGTGAAAGGCTCTAGTCGGTGGCGACAACGGCGCCGAAATCGCCGGCCATGGCCTGTTCGAGACGGCGGTTGCCGGTGGAAAAGAGGGCGTCAGGTTCGGCCTCGTCGGTGGGAAAGGTTACGATGGAGAAGCGCATGTCGTGTCGCCTGCCGCACCGATCCTTGTAACGCTCGATCGCGCACAACGCGCCCTCGCTGTCGGTTTCGCCCATAAGGACCACTGCGGCGTCGCCGATCTGCTCCATGACGTCGCTCGAGCGGAGCGTTCCTTTCAAGACCTGTCTTGCTTTTTCGGCCCCTTGCCTGGAGCCCACCATAACGATGGACACAAAACGGCGGTAACGCTCTGCGGCTGCCAGTTCATACTCAAGGAATTTGCGCAAAGACCCTGGCTCCTCTAGCATCAAGGCCCTCTCCTATCCAGCTTGCAAGCTCGCTGGTAAGTAGGCAAGCAAATCCTATTCCAACGCCAAAGCACTGTTCGATCCGTTTCTTTCGGAATGGGCTAAT
>DUZM01000075.1 GCA_013349485.1 Candidatus Hydrogenedentota bacterium
CTCGTGTTCTGCCCAGCAAATCCTGCGCTCGCCTGTTCGCGTCGAGCAGTATCCCCGTGGCCGTGTCGGCCACAAAGGCGGCATCGCTGGTACGGTCAAATAGGCCGCGGTATCGCGCCTCGCTCGTCTTCGGCTCCGGAACGTCCTGCAGCGCAGCGAGGATGCGGACGGGCGCGCCGGCAGCGTCGCGAAGCAAGGACAACAGCAGCCGGCCTCGCACCAACGCCCCGTCCTTGCGACGCCAACGGACGTCCTTCTCGAACGATTTGCGCGCACCATCGAGTAGACCCCGCAGGATTGGCGACCCGTCATCGAGGCCCATGAGTGCCGCGTAAGACGCCCCGGCGAGTTCCGCTGCATTGTGTCCGAGCATCTTCTGCATGGCTGCATTGGAATCGACGACGCGGCCCTCGAGGTCACAGAGTGCCATGCCGCTTTCCGCCTCGTCGAACACGGCGCGGAACCGGCTCTCACTCTCGCGCAGTTCGCGCAGAAGGAAATTCACCGTCAGCATATGGGCAATTCGCGAAGCCATCAGCTGCACCGTTCTCTCCGTGTCAACAGTGAAAGCGCGCGGTTCTCTATGGCTGACATTCAACACGCCTATCGTTTCCCCCTTAACACGGAGCGGAAAGCATATCAGCGAGCCAATCCGCACCGGGCTGTCGGCCAACGGGATAAAGGCCGGTTCGCCATCCGCATCCGGCACATGCATGGCTTCGCCCGACGCCGCCACGCGACCCGCAATGCCTTCGCCCACCCGGAACTGCTTGCCCGGCCAGACACCGGGCCCGAACGTCTTCCCCTCCTCCTCGACGCAGTCGGCCACCGCCCGCAGCTCAAGATGCTGCCCGCCCTCATCGCAAAGCATGATCGAGCAGTTCTCGCCGTCAAATTGGGATACCAGCACGCCAAGCAGCCCCCGGCATAGCTCCATTTCGTCCGTCTCGATGCGCTCCATCTCATCGATTTGGAGCAGCAAAGACAGCTTCTCGAGCAGCCGCGCATTCCGGCCACTGACGCGATCCAGCGTGTCCGCCCACGAGGGCGACCCGCCGTCGCTTGTCCTACGGCTAGGTTTCATCCTTTACCCCAAGGCTAACCACTTGCAGGATCTTCAGAAAGGCTTGGTGCGCTTGTAATAATACTCTAACGCGCCGCAACCATGTCAAGCCGAAACGAGTCGCCAAACTTGCCGCTCGATTCTCGCATTTGCTGCCGCGTTTCGTGCCTCGGCGGGGAGAAGTCGTATTCAACCGGTAAACCGCCTGACACGCGAAGCGATAGAAAACCCGCTCATCGGCAGCACAACAGTCCGCCGTCGGCGTCAGCTTGGGTGTTTCTCGAGGAAGACGAGGACGTCGGTGACGTTCGCCCCGCTGCGTAAGGGCGCTGAGCAGTCCCACCGATTTTCGACGGCTTTCTTGGCGGTTGCGGCGAGGCGGGTGTCGCCCAGGAAGACGGCCCCCCGGAGTTGTCCGTCGCGAAAGACGAATCGGTAGTACTTGTCGTCGTCCTGTGCGCACACGACATCGTAGCTGGCGTCGTCCGGCGCGAACGTGCCGATACTGAACAGGTCAATGCCGAGCACTTTGAGCATGTTTGAGCGCGGGATGCCACCGAACGCAGTTGCGAGCCCCGCAGCGTTTATGCCCGCAATGGTGCCCTGATATTGCGCGGGACTCCAGGTGCCATAGAGAACGCCTTGGTGCTCGGCCACGTCGCCGGCGGCGAAAACATCCGGATGGGACGTCGTCAGGTGGTTGTCGACCACTATGCCTTTGTTAACCTCAAGCCCTGCTTGTCGCGCGAGGTAGCTGTTAGGCCGTACGCCTGCCGTGACGACAACGACCTCGCCGCTTACGCTCGCACCGTCGCCCAGCCGGACATCCCGTGCACGTTCGTCGCCGAGTATCTCTTCGACCTTGACGCCTGTCCGCACGTCGATGCCTAGGCCGGCCACGTGGCGTTCGAGAAGCGCCCCGGCCTCCGGCGTAAGTTGACGCGGCAGCAGCCAGCCGAACCCTTCGAGAACCGTCACATGCACGCCATGCCGTGCGAGCGCGGCCGCGGTCTCGAGCCCGAGGAGCCCGCCGCCGATGCAGACGCACCGCCCCGCGGCCTTGGCCGCGTCGAGGATTGCATCCGCGTCTCCCCGCGTGCGAAGCGTCATCACGCCCTCTTTGTAGGCGCCCGCAATTGGCGGCATGAAGGGGTGCGAGCCTGCGGTAATGATAAGCTTCTCGAACGTTTCGCGCTGGCCGGTGCTCAGCTCAACCCAGTTGTCCTCAATGGAAAACGACACGGCCTCAGCCCCGGGAATCAGGTCGATTCTATGTTCGGCGTACCACGACTCGGGATGTATGGGCAACGCGCTCGCATCGACCTCGCCGGCCAAGTACCGCGTCAGATTCAGGCGATAGTAGGGTAGCGCGGGTTCTTTGGAGATGACGACGATGTCCGCTTCGGGCGACGCGGCGCGGAGCGCTTCCGCGGCCGAAACGCCTGCGATGCCGCTCCCGAGGATCACGACCTTCGGGGCTCGCTCGCCGGCCACGGCAGCCTCGGCCCGCGCCTCGAGCGTCTCAAACTCGTCGGCACGCGCCCCGCACACCGGGCACACGGCCGGCGGACCAGCGCCTGCGTGTAAATAGTTGCAGATTACGCACCGCCAATTCGCGGGTTTCTTGGAAGCGGGCATCTGCTCGACGTACGGCTCGAAATCGTCCCGCGAGGCGCCGCACACGGGGCATACCTCGGGCGGTTCAGCCCCGCGATGAACATAGCCGCATACGGCGCATCGCCACGCGGCATCTCCTTGCGTCATGGCGCTTTATCCTTATGTAGCGATCGGTACCCAGATGGTGGCGTCCGCCCTGCCCGGCCTGTCCCAGACGTTTTCCGGCCTCCACGGTGAACGCCAATACCACCCCCGATGTCGCCCTGGCCTGTTTCGTTTCCCCGCGCTCACGCTAGTCGAAAGGCGCTCCCCTCCGTGCGGCTTGTACGATATCCGTTTCAGATGACCTCCGTGAACCGCGCCTTCGGGGCGCCGCAGACGGCACATTTATCCGGCGCCTCGCCGATAACCGTGTTGCCGCATAGGTCGCAGACGTAAACCGGGGCCGCCGGCAGGTCGTGTCCGCTTCGCACGGACGCCAGTGCTTCCGAGAACAGGCCATGGTGGACCTCTTCGACGGCGAGCGCGTTCTTGAAAGTGACGGCTGCAGCCTTATTTCCTTCTTGCTGCGCCTCCTCGACGAACTTCGGATACATCTCCTTGTACTCATGGCCCTCGCCCGCAACCGCGGCCTCGAGGTTCTCCGCGGCAGTGCCGACGCCGCCCATGACGCGGAGATGGGCGTGTGCGTGCACGGTTTCGGCGGCTGCCGCGGCCCGGAACAACTTCGCCACTTGCCTAAATCCGTCCTGCTCGACCTTCTTGGCAAACGCCAGATACTTCCGATTCGCCCGACTTTCGCCCGAAAACGCCGCTGCAAGGTTTTCGCTTGTCGCCATAACACGCCCCTTTCGTGAGTTTTCCAGCCGTGGATAGCCTGTTTGTTCCGCGATGTGGAAACGTCGTACACCCCAAGTTTGTTCCCGCGCGCCTGTTCCACTCCCCGGGATACGCGCCGCTTCTTCAGGCCCCGATGCGCGGGGATTGCTTGCACAAATGCCGAGGTTCCACTACAATAAATGCGAGTAGACGCGTTCCATGGACAGGTCAGCCTTTTTGTGCTCGTTTGCCGTTCGTGGCCGCGAAACCGTTTGCGTTGGTAAACCGTTTACGTTGGTAAACCGTTATATTAGCGGAGGTTGTTGTCATGGACCCTTTGATTGTCATTCTTCGCAAGATACGGTTGCGGCTCACGGTACGACAGTGGATTCAATTTGCGGTTTACGGCATTTCCGCGGCGGCGATCGCGAGTTGTGTGTGCCTACTCACCACGCGCTCGGGCATCATCCTCGGCGACCCGGCCCCGGCCTACGCCCTATTGCTCGGCGCGGCTGTTCTCGGCGCCGTGGTCGCGGCCGTGTGGCGTCGGCCCAGCCTCCTGCGTTCCGCTTTGGAGGGCGACCGCACATTCAGACTCGCCGAGCGCCTCACCAGCTCGTACGAGCTAAGCGACGCAGAACACCCGATGGTCCAGGCCCTCCACGCCGATGCCCGGGGCCGTCTTGCGGGCCTGAATGTTCGCCAAGGGTTTCCGTTGGCCACCAAGCATTCGCTCCGCTGGGCCTATGTGCCGGTGTTACTTTTCCTTCTGGCTTACCTATTGCTGCCGGAGTTCGACATTTTGGGCCGCCGGGCGCGTCAAGCCGAAGCAAAGGCGCATGAAGAAGAGCTTCGGGTGAAAGCCGAAATCCTACGCAATGCCGCCAAACCCATCCAACGAATCCCCGAGCAGACGCATCAAGCCAGCCTGGATGCCATGGAAGGTCTTGAACGCCTGGCGGACGACCTGCAGAATGACGCCATCAACGAAAAACAGGCGTTGGCCCGCCTGACAAACCTCGCCAAGACGCTCGATCAACAGCGCAACAAGTTCCAGGCCGAGAACCCGATGCCGAAACTCGCGGCAGACACCACGAAACTCGATACCACGCAAGACATCGCAAAGGCCCTCCAGAAAAAAGACTTCGGAAAAGCCGCCGAAAAGCTGAACGAAATGCAGAAGAAACTCGAGGAGGGCGGCCTCTCGCAGGAGCAAATGAAGGCGCTATCCGAGGAAATGAACCAATTGGCCGACATGATGGCGAAAATGAACATGGACTCACAGCTCAGCCAAGAGCTGGCCGAGGCGCTGAAGAACGCCGGGCAATGCATGTGCGAGTCCGGGCAGTTGTCCGAGACCCTCGATGCGCTCGAGCAGGCCCAGCTATCGCTCAAAGACCTCGAGTCCATAGCGAAACAGCTCGAGCAGATGGAAACCCTTCTCGCCGAGTGCGGAAACTGCATGGGATGCCTGGGCGGCCAGTGCCCCGGCCGGTACGCGGGCATCGGCGGTAACTGGCAGGAGGGCGAAGGCCCCTGGGGCGGCGGCGGGATGGGCCGACGGGGCACCGGCCGGGGCGGACGCGTCGGCGACCTGCCCGACGTCGACGGCGCGTACGACGCGACGATGCTGCCGGGCGACCTGACCAAAGGCAAGATCCTCGCCAGCATCCTTCAACGCGGGGCGCCTAACGAGGACGCGCAATCGAGTCGCGAATACGCCGCGGGCGCGTTTGTCGAGGTGCGCCAACAAGCCGAACAGGCGCTCAACAAAGAGGAAATCCCGCCGGGCTCGAAGGAGTTCGTGCGCCAGTACTTTGGGTCGCTCGACCCGACTTCTCAATCCGATGACGCTGATGGGACGGCTGAGTGAAACGGCATCGGCCCCTTCGTATAGGCGCTTTGCGCGCTCGGCGAATCGTTGTGTCTGAGCATGATCGAGGCAACGTGATCTTCTCATCTGTCTTTGAGGCAGACCACTGAATGGCGTGGCGGAGCAGCACCTTGCCCTTGACGAGACGCGAGTTTCTTGCCGCAGCGGCGTTGACGGGACTGTCGGCGTGCCGGGACAACGGCATGTCCCCGACGACGCGGCCTTATGTTTGGGGCAAGCAGGGACTGCGACACGGCGAGTTTCAGCATCCGCGCGCAATCGGGGCGTGGCGAGAGGAAGTATACGTCATCGACACCACGGGCCGCATACAGGTGTTCGACTTTGACGGCGCGTACCGCCGGGGATGGTCGACACCGGACAGCGAAAACGGCACGCCCACCGGCTTGGCTTTCAGTAGCCAGAACACGCTGCTGATTCCCGACACGCACTACAGCCAGATCATCGAGTACAGCCCCGAGGGAAGCTTGATACGCAGATGGGGAAAGTACGGAACCGGCGAAGACGAGTTCATATACCCTACCGACATCGTCCAGGCGCCGGACAACAACTATTACATCTCCGAGTACGGCCTGGGCGCCCAACGCATTCATGTCTTTGACGCCGATGGCCGGTTTGCGCGCCAATGGGGCGGGCCCGGCGACGGCGCGGGCGAGTTCAGCAGGGCAATGGCCATTGACATCGACAGCCAGGGCACGCTTCACGTGGCCGACACCGCCAATCACCGCGTCCAGTGTTTCCGCCTCGACGGGACTTTTTTGAGGACGGTGGGCGAGGGCGGGGCCGGCCCGGGGCAACTCAAATTCCCGTATGACGTCACCGTGGCGCCGGACGATTCCGTCCTCGTGAGCGAGTACGGCAATCACCGGATTTCGCGGTTCACGTCGAACGGTGCGTTCGCGGCCTGTTACGGCAAGCCCGGCCGCGCGCCCGGCGAGTTCGACGGCCCGCGCGGCGTCGCCGTCGCTGAGAACGGCCTGGTTTTCGTAGCCGATACAGACAACCACCGCGTCCAGCGGGTTCCCCTGGAGGTCCTTTGCTGAACACTGTGCCGCGGTTCGTGTTCCCATGGGCGCTTGCGCTGTTATTGCTCGTCCCATGGACCATTTGGGTGGGGGCGCGCGTGCGGTCGCTATCCCCGTTCCGCAAATGGATTTCCGTGGGGCTTCGGACCCTCATGTTGCTTGCCTTGATCGGCGCGCTCGCCGGGGCCGAACTCGTCAAAACCAGCGACAAACTGGCCGTATTCTTCCTCGTAGACCACTCGAATAGCGTTCCCGAGGGAACCCGCCTGGCCGCTATCGAGCAAATCCGAAGAACCTGCGAAATCTATATGAGCTCGAAAGACGAGGCCGGGCTCATTGTTTTCGGTGAAGAGCCGAGCATTGAACTCAACGTCGAGCCGACGCTCGAGTTCGAGAAAATCCTTTCCTACGTGGGCGGCGAGCAAACCGACCTCGCCGCATCGATCCGCCTGGCCCTCGCCGCCTTTCCCCAAGGCTATATGAAGCGGATCGTAGCCTATACAGATGGAAACGAGACCCGCGGCGCCGCACTCGAAGAAGCCAAACTCGCCCAAGCGGCCGGCGCGGAAGTCAACCTCGTCCCCCTTGCCATCGGACAGCCCCAAGAAGTGCGCGTCCGCGAGGTAACGGCCCCGAGCCGGGTGAGTACCGACGAGCCTTTCCAACTCCGAGCCGTCGTCTATGCGGAACAAGACTGCGAAGCGACAATACGCGTCTTCCAGCGCGTGGCCGGAGACGCCCCGCTGCCTATGCGGCCCCAAACGGTGACGCTTCAAGCCGGCGACAATACGTTCTTGCTGCCGCAAGAGCTGCGGCGGCCCGGTTTCTACGAATACGAAGTCCTCGTCGAATCGGACGCGGACACCGTGTTGGCAAACAACGAGGGCCGGGCCTACACCGTCATTCAAGGCGAACCGGTCGTGCTGTATGTCGAGGCCAATCCGGAGCACAGCACCCGTCTTGGCCCGGCCCTCGAGGCCGAGGGACTCCTCGTCGACGAGCACAATCCCGGGACCATGCCCATGTCGTTGGCGTTGCTACAGAATTACGACGCCATCGTCCTGTCGGACGTGAGCAGCACGGATTTCTCGATCGAGCACATGAAACTTGTCGAGGCCCTGGTGCGCGATTTCGGCATCGGGCTGGTCATGGTGGGCGGCCCGAATAGTTACGGCGCGGGCGGCTACCTCGATACGCCGATCGAGCGCGCCCTGCCCGTAGACATGGACCTCAAACAGCGCAAGATCCTCCCCCGCGGCGCCTTAATCCTAATTATGCACACCTGCGAGATGCCCGACGCCAACGCCTGGGCGCGCGACATTAGTCTCGCCGCGCTCCAGGTGTTGTCATCCCAGGACTTCATGGGCGCCTTGGGCTATATGCCGGGGGGCGACAACTGGATCTTTCCATTGGACCTCGTCCGCGACAAGTCGATGATGACACAAAGGCTTAAGCAGGCGAGCACCCAGATCGGCGATATGCCCGCGGTCGAACCCACCCTGCGAATGGCCTACGATGCGCTCGCAAACGCCGACGCCGCGGCCAAACGTGTCATCATGATCTCCGACGGCGACCCACAGGCCCCGTCGCGAGGACTCCTCAAGAGACTCGCAGATGCCAAGATTGCCGTCAGTACTGTCTGCATATCGCCGCACAGCGCCAACGATCAGGGCATGCTCCAGTGGGTGGCCAAGAGCACGGGCGGGGAATATTACTACGTGACCAACCCCAGAAACTTGCCGCAGATCTTCATCAAAGAGGCCGCCGTGGTAAAACGGGGCATGCTCATCGAAGAAGAGTTTGTCCCGAAGCCCAAGCACAGTTCCGAACTCCTGTTCGGGTTGGCGGACGATGGCCTGCCCGTCCTCCGCGGGTACGTCGCCACCATGCCCAAGGACAGCGCCACCGTGCCCCTTGTCTCGCACGAAGACGACCCAATACTCGCCCATTGGCGCTACGGCCTCGGCAAGTCCGTCGCATTCACGTCCGATGTCACCAGCCGGTGGGCGACGGATTGGCTGCGGTGGCAAGGATTCAACGCGTTTTGGGCGAAGACGGTTCGCTGGGCCATGCGCGAAACATCGCCCACAACGTTCCGCGTGGACACGTTCGCGCGCGACGGCCTCGGCCACATCCGTGTCGACGCCGTGGACGATCAGGGCCGATTCGTTAACTTCCTGCGACCCGAGGGCGCGGTGACGGGCCCCGCCCCCGACTTTGCGCGCCAGCAAGTCGACCTGATTCAAACCGGCCCGGGCATTTACGAAGGCGCGTTTCCGCTGGACAATCGCGGCGTGTACATGGTTAACCTGACCTACGTCAATCAAGACGGTTCGCAAGGTATGCTGCCCACGGGGCTCGCGCTCGGCTACTCGCGTGAGTACGAGTACAACACGACGAATCTGCCGCTGCTCGAGCAGATCGCGGCCGCGGGCGGCGGCGCGATTGTCGATCCATCGGACGATCCGTTCCAACACACGCTCGTAGCCACGCCGACCGTCACCCCGGTTTGGCAGTACCTGGTCGTTTTCGCCGCGTGTGTGTTCCCCTTCGAGATCTTTTTCCGGCGCGTGGTGATCAATTTCAACGCCGTTTACCTCTGGGCGATCGTCCTGCTCCGGAAACTGCCGCCGTTGGGGCGGCTCATCCCCGCGCCGGCGCGGAAGGAGCGCCCGCTTACGGGATTCTACGGCGCTGCTCCCTCGAGGGAATTCGAGTACGCCGACGCGGAGGCGGCCCCCATTCGCTCGTTCGGTCTCGTGGTCGAGGAGCGGCCCATGGCCGTAGGCGAAACGCCGGCGCCCGGGACCCCGCAGGCTGCCGCGCAACGAACGGCCGGCCGAACCGAGTACACCCAAAAACTGCTCGCGGCAAAAGCCCGCGCGTTGGCACAGAGAAAGAAAGGTCGCGACGGCGACAAGAAGGATAAGGAGAATCCATAATGGACGTTCAACAGACTGCCGAACAGTTCCGCGAAGAATTCAAACAGCTTCGCGCGGAGATCGCCAAAGTCATCGTCGGCGCTGAGGGGATTGTGGAAGGCGTGTTGACCTCGGTGTTCGCAGGCGGCCACTGTCTGCTCGAGGGCGTGCCGGGCCTTGGCAAAACGATGCTGGTCCGAACCTTGAGCGAGGCCTTGGACCTCAAGTTCTCGCGCATACAGTTCACCCCCGACCTCATGCCCGCCGATATCATCGGCACAAACATGATCGTCGAGGACGAACAAGGCAACCGCGAGTTCCGGTTCCGTCACGGCCCCATTTTCGGAAACATCATTCTCGCCGACGAGATCAACCGCGCGACGCCCAAAACGCAGTCCGCCCTGCTCGAAGCCATGCAGGAACATACCGTATCCGTTGCGCTGACCGTGCATCGTCTCGAGGAACCGTTCTTCGTTCTGGCCACGCAAAACCCCATCGAGATGGAGGGAACCTACCCGTTGCCCGAAGCGCAACTCGATCGGTTCTTTTTCAAGTCCATCGTGGACTATCCGTCGCACAGCGAACTCACCGAGATCGTCAATCGAACCACGCACGGCGAAATGCCAAAGGGCGAGAAAGTGATGGACGGCCGTACTATCAACAAGTGGCAGGCCTTTGTCCGCGATGTGCCCGCAGCGCCCCAAGTCACGGACTATGCCGTGCGCCTCGTCCTGGCCACGCACCCGAAAGGCGAACTGGCCACGGACATGGTCAACCGATACGTCCGATACGGCTCGAGTCCGCGCGGCGCACAGGCCCTGTTGCTGGCCGGCAAAGTCACCGCATTGCGTGAGGCGCGGTTCAATGTCAGTTTCGACGACATCAAACACGCCGCGCCCCCGGCGCTCCGGCACCGCATCCTGGTGAACTTCGAGGCCGAAGCCGACGGCGTTACGTCCGATCAGATCGTCGCAGACCTCCTCGGAAAAGTAAGCCAAGCCGCTAAAGTGGCGTAAGAAGACAAGGAGAGATTAGGACTTCTTTCTTTTTAGAAAAAAAGAAAGAAGCAAAGAAAAACCAAGGGCGCTTACGGACAATTAAGTAAAGATTTCCGTTTTCTTTGGAAAAGGATCGGTGAGACTTTTCTTTCACCAAAAGAAAGATGTCCCCGAGCAAGAAAGTATAGGCAGAATCGTATGGCGACGACGCAATCGAAACGGGTGTTGGACGCGGAGTTTCTGCGCAAACTCGAACGGTTGGCGATTTTGGCCAAGCGGGTGCAGCTCGGCGCGTCCAAAGGCGAGCGGCGAAGCAAACGAAAAGGCAGCAGCGTCGAGTTCGCCGACTACCGCGGGTATGTCCAGGGCGACGACTTGCGTCACGTCGACTGGAACATCTTCGGCCGGCTCGAGGCGCTCTACCTGAAACTGTTCGAGGAACAGGAGGACTTGACCGTCCACCTCCTGATCGATGCAAGCCGCTCAATGAGTTTCGGCACGCCCCCAAAAATCGATTTCGCGTGCAGACTTGCCGCCGCCATCGGCTACGTCGCCCTTGCAAGCTTCGACCGCGTGACAATCGATGCATTCTCCGGCGCAGAAACAAGAAGCCTGCGGCCGATTCGCGGAAAGCCGTCCGCGCACAAGCTGTTCGCGTTCATCGAATCCATCGAGGCCGATGCAGAAACCTTCCTCGAACCGTCATGCCGGGCCCACATCGTTCGCCGGCGTGCCAAAGGCGTCGCGGTGCTGATCTCAGACTTTTTTGATCCCGAAGGCTATGAGGGGTGCCTCCGGCGACTGATGCAATCGGGCTCCGACCCGTACGCCATCCAAGTCCTGGCGCCCGAGGAACTCGATCCCGAACTCGCGGGCGACCTGAAACTCTTGGACTGCGAGACGGATACGTTCTGCGAAATATCCGTCAGCCGCGCGTTGCTCAAGCGGTACGAGCAGAACCGGGACGGGTTCTTTGACGCCATTCGCCGATACTGTGTGGCGCGGGGCATCGGCCATTTCGTCGTATCGAGCGCGGCCCCCATCGAGCAACTCACGCTCGATGTCCTCCGAAAGGGAGCTATGCTGAAATGAACTTCCTGAGCGCGATAACGGGTTTCTTCTCGGGGACGTTTCTTACGCCGTTGTTCTTTTGGTTTCTGTGGTTGATCCCGGTGGTGATTCTGCTTTATCTGCTCAAACTGCGGCGAACCGAGGTCGTGATCTCGAGCACGATGCTCTGGCGGAAAAGCCTCCAGGACCTCACGGCCAACGCGCCCTTTCAGCGGCTGCGGAAGAATCTGCTTCTGTTTCTGCAAATCCTTATCCTGCTTGCGCTTGTGGCGGCGCTTGCCCGGCCGTTCATGCGCGCGGAAGGGGCTGCAGGCGCGAACATCTGCCTGCTCGTGGACTGCTCGGCCAGCATGCAAACCCTCGAGGGCGAGACGACCCGGCTCGACTTGGCCAAGGAGAAAGCGCTCGCGCTCGTCAATGAGATGAAACGGGGCGACAAGGCCATGGTGGTCACCTTTGGCCACGGCGCGACGGTCGCGTGCGAACTGTCGGACGACCGGGTCAGGCTGCGCCGGGCCATTCGAGCCATCGAGGCCGGCGACACGCGCACGTCGATTCGGGACGCCCTGCTTGTGGCCCACTCGCTAAAGCTCCAGAACGCCGACCTAAGGCTTGTGATCCTCTCGGACGGCAATATCGCCGACATCAAGGAACTCGGAACGCGGGTGCCCGACGCCACGTTTGTGAGTTTCAGCCAAGTCGGCGAGAGCACAAACAACGCCGGGATCGTCGGATTCAGCCTGCGCAAACCGCAGGAGGGACAGGGCGAGCAACAGACCTTCGCCCTGGTCCACAACGCCCACACGGAGCCGCTCGAGACCACGCTCTCGCTCTTGGAGGAGGGGCGGAAGGTCAACGAGCGGCGCCTCGTGCTCCCGCGAGGCGAGAGCCAGGTGGCCATCGCCACCATCCCCGAAACCGAGGGCACACGCGAGTTCCGCCTCGTCCTCCCCCTGTTCGACGACGAGGTGAACACCGAGAACAACGAGGCGCGCGTGAGCGTGAAGGTGGTCAAGCGAACGCTCCGCGTGCTCCTCATCGCGGGCAACCCGGGCCGCGAATACTTCTACCTGGTGC
>DUZM01000076.1 GCA_013349485.1 Candidatus Hydrogenedentota bacterium
TGAGAAGCTTCGGCTCGAGCGACGGTTGGCGATACTGCTTCTATTGGCTTGGCTGGCGCTGGCGGCCGTGGCCCGCGTCGTGGGGTTCGCCGTGATTTCGAGGGACGCCGAGCCGTTTCCTGCCGCGCGCGTGGAGGTGGCCGAGTGAATTGGCGGCGTTCGGTTCCGGGCGACGCCGAGTTCCTGCTAGTCGCGTTGGCCGCCCTTTGGCCCTGGGAAGCCTATGGATTCTTGTTGTTTATTCCGGGACTGCACGTCACGCTCATCGGGTTCGCGGCGTTTGGAGTCATCGCACTGTGGGCCTACGCGCTGGTCGCACGCTGGCGGCTGCAGCTCCCGTTCGAACTTGCGTGGCCAACCCTGGCATTGCTCGCCTTAATCTGGGCGGCCGCGGCACTGGGTAAGCTGCACTCCCCGTTCCTTGCCACAGGGTGCGTGTTGCTGTTCGTGGCGGCGGCGCGGTTCGGCCGTGCCGAGGGTCTCGTCGAGCGGGCGTTGTGGACCTCCTGCCTCTCGGGGGGCGCCGTGGCGGGCGCGACACTCTGGGCCTTGATCTCGGGTATGTTGCCCGTGGCGCCATGGGTGCGCCTCGGCGTGCCCGGTGTGGATGCGCGAGAACTTGCCGGCTCCGGGCTCGGATTTGTCCTGTGCCTTGCCATGGCTATCCACTTTGCCTTCTCGGGGGTAGCGTCTCGCACCAAGCGCGTCGCGGCCGCCATAAGCGGCGCACTGATCCTGGCGGCCTTAGTGGGCGTTGTCGCGAACGGACTGGGGCGGTCGTTCGGTTACATTCCGCCGCGCTATTTCTCCCTGGACGGTCTGTCGTTGGCGACCCTGCTGTCCGCCTTATGGATCTTCGCCCGGGTGGCCGCGAAAGCGGAGGTCCAGCGGCGAGAGTCGCCGCGTCCCATCTATGTACTGTTTCTGGCCATGGCCGGCCTCGCCGCTTTCGGTCTTGCCTGGCTGCCGGCGGCGCCCCGGTTGTCTCACGGTCTTCTTATGGGACTCGTCTGCGCGGGCGTCGTCCCGGGGAAACGCCGTGCAGCGGAGGTTTCCCGACGACCCGGCGCCGAGATCGCGGCCGTTGGCCTCGTTGCCGGACTGTCAATCCTTAACCTGGCGCACGTCTTTCCCGCCAATGAACGCCATCCATGGAACTACGAGAGCGCGGCGCGCCGCGACTTTCCCGCGGCGAGGTATCGCGCGCTCGAACAGCGCATGGACGTGTTCGAGCGTCGTTGGCCGAACGAAACCCGCACTCATTATTGGCGCGCCAAGGCGGCCCTCGCGCGCGGCCTCCCCCATCGGGCCGCCCGAGAGTTCGCCCGGGCGCTTCGCAGTGGCGACGACAACAGGACGCTCTTCCCGAGCCCGAGCGACCCCGAGACAAACGATTTCGTGACCCGGCTTCGAGACTGTTGCTCAGCCGCCCCCGAACCGAAGCGGCTGTTTGCCTTCGAGCGCGCGCTGGTCGCGCGCGGCAACACGGACAGCGCGTTAGCCGTCCTCGAACACCAAACGACGGCAGATGCCGCCTCCTCGCGCACCAGGTTTGATGCAACACCGTTGGCCGACGCGGCCGCATTTCTGTTGGGCGACATGGCCCTCTCAGAAAGGCTCGCAGCATGGCCCGCACCCAAGGTGCTGGCCCTGCTCGAGAACTGGGGCGCAACTGTGACGCCGGCGCCGCAATCGTTTCCCGCCGAGGCCGCGCCGTTCGTGGTAGTCGCGCAACTGTTACCGGACCAGGTCGAATTGTTTGCGGGCGCGGCCAACGGTTCTCGATCCACACAAACGTGGGAACGGCCCGAGCGCGACTACGGCGCCACGGCATGGAACGGCGGCGGCTGGACGCTGGCGCCCGCCGAGTACGGCGAGACCCCGCGCATCGAACTCCGTATTGCCGCCGACACCGACGGCCGGTGCGTCGCCGAGCTCCGGATTGCGCCCGACGGCGCCCTCGATTTCAGGCGGGTGGCGACGCCGATCGGCCCCACGCCCGACACGCCCGCAATACTCGTGCTCCTTCCGTGAAATGCCTAATCCGTGGCTTGAAACGCGCCGAGGATTCCGGTATCGTCTGGCCGAATTGGACGGGGGCCTAGCATCAATGCAAAAGGCGATACTTGCGCTCGAGGAGGGATCGGTATTCGAAGGCCGCGCCGTGGGGGCCCGCGGCGAGGCCACGGGGGAACTGGTTTTCAACACCAGCATGACCGGTTACCAGGAAATCCTCACGGACCCCTCCTACGCCGGCCAAATCGTGACGATGACGTACCCGCTTATTGGCAACTACGGCGTGAACGACGAGGACGTCGAGTCGCGGCGACCCTTTGTTGAAGGGTTTGTCATGCGGGAATGTTGCTTCGAACCCAGCAATTACCGTTGTACAAAGTCCCTGACCGAATACCTGATCGCGCATAATATCGTGGCTATCGATGGGGTCGACACGCGCACCGTCACGCTCCTCATTCGCACGAAAGGCGCCATGAAAGCCGTCATCAGCACCGTCGACTTCGATCATGAAAGCCTCGTCCAGAAAGCCGTCGCCTCGCCGGACATGGCGGGCAGCGATTACGTAAAGCACGTCGCGGTCGATCGGCCCTATGAATGGAATCCCTCGACCGGAGGCCGTTCCCGCGTCGTGGCCATGGATTATGGCATCAAGTACAACATCTTGCGCCTGTTGGCGGAAAAGGGCTGCCGCGTCGTCGTGATGCCGGCCACGGCATCGGCCGACGACGTTCTCGACCAGGATCCCGACGGGGTGTTCCTCTCGAACGGCCCGGGCGATCCCGCAGCGTTGCCCTACGTGTACCCGACGATTCAAGCACTGATCGGCAAACGGCCGATTTTCGGCATTTGCCTCGGGCACCAGGTGTTGGCCCACGCCCTCGGCGGCAATACATACAAGCTCAAGTTCGGCCACCGCGGCGGCAACCAGCCCGTGCTCAACAAGACCACGGGACGCGTCGAGATCACCGCCCAGAACCACGGGTTTGCCGTTGACCCCGAATCCCTCGATACCGGTGCCGTACACGTCACGCACGTAAACCTTAACGACAATTCCGTCGAGGGACTCGAACACGCGGAACTCCCCGTTTTCAGCGTCCAGTATCACCCCGAGGCCTCGCCCGGACCCCACGACAGCCGCTACAATTTCGACCATTTCATCGAGAACATGGAACGATGCAAAGCAAAATGAGTGTGCCTGAGTTCATCCGCGGCAATATCGCCCCGGTATTCACCGCGTTCAAGGAGAATGGCGCGCTGGATGATGACGGGCAGCGTAACCTTCTTGATTTTCTACTCGACACCGGCCATATCTCGGCCCATTTTGTCCGTTCCGGGCTCGGACAGATGTACACGTTCTCATATGAGGACGTGCAGCAGATCGCGCAAACGGCGTGCCGACACATGGCCGGCAAAGCGCCGGTACTGATGGGGTGCAGCGGCGTCTGGGATCGCAACCGGGATTCGGGCAAACGGCCCGACCCTCGAACGTATCTCGAGCAAGGTATCGAACTGAGCAAGTTTGCCGAGGACATGGGCGCCTCGGGCGTCGTGCACACGATTCCAGAAGCGATCCTGCCCACCGAAGGGCAGACGGTCGAAGCCGTTTTTGTGCGCTACTTTGAGTCCGTTTGCGCCGCCGTGTCCATTCCCGTTTTGATATATCAACCGCCCGGGACGGATCCGGCGTACAAGGTGACGCCGCGCTTGCTGGCGCGATTGGCCGACATGCCCGGCCTCGCCGCGATCAAGGTGTCCAACGGCGACGCCTACTACCTCTTCCGCCTCATAAGGGCGACACGAGAAAAGGACTTCGCCTTTATTGTAGGGGTGGAGACCGCGTACTACGCGGCGCTCTATGCGGGTTGCCGGGCCGTTATCGGTCAAGGCGCGGCAATCAATCCTCAGGTGATGACCGCCGTGCAGGAACGATTTGAGAAGGGCGACCGTGAGGGCGCCTTGGCCGCACAGGACTCCGTGAATCTGCTCGTCGAGCAATGCTCAAGTCCGGCCGCGTTTCTCAAGCGGTACGCCACGGAGAAGGGCCACCCGGTAGGGTCGTATGCCCGAAAGATGACGGATAACCCCTATATCGCAAATCCGGATCCTATAACGGACGACGCATACATCACGTTTAAGCGCATCCTCGAGATCGAACTCGCCAAGTACGCCTGAATGCGCATGGCCCGCGCAGGCGCTTGACAATTCCCACGCTGCGACGCGTTACTCGACCGTGACGCCGATACGGATCGCCAACGGCTCGATCGTGCCGTCGTCCTTCTCGACAGCAACCGGATCGGCCATGGCATCGAACGCCGTGATGGTCAGCGCCGTGTCACCGGGCCGCAGGTTCACGGGAACCGTCATGGTGCAAGACCACGTTCCGTCGCCCGGCGCCGTGTCCCCGTGGCTCCCGTTGTCATAGAGATCAATGGCTTCCTCACCAAGGGACAGGACGACGGTATCCACCACGTCGTCCGGATCCGTCACGTTTACGGTTACAAGGGCCTCCGCGCCTCGTTTCAGCGCGTCGGGAACAAGCACCGGATTCGCAAGCCCGAGCGTCGGCTCAGGCTCGGGCATCGGCGCTTCGGGTTCCGGTGCGGGCGCTTCGACTTCCTCCGGAGGCGCCGTGACGACGCTATGCATTTCGAGCCGAATAGGTCCCGGTTCTTCCTCGATGGCCGCCGGGCCGCCAACGCCCAGATTTCTCAGATACTGCAGAATGGGCATGATTTCGTCAATCGTGCCGGATATGTTTACCGTCACGGTTACGTCGGCAGCGGACGATCCAGCACTTAGCACCGCGATTGCACCCAGCATTAAGACCGAACTGATTGCTCTCGTCTTCATTCGGATCTCCTTTCTTCTCATGGCACGCCCTTCCACGAACCCGATGGCCTGAGACACAATCATGTGTTGCGCAGGAACTTGCCATCGGCCGTCATTATGGACTAATCGCGTGGGTTTCGCAAAGCCGCGGGCGCCCGCCGTCTAGCAGCGGTTCTGCTTTCGTCTGTGTCTTTTCTCGAGTTCGCGATGCCAAGCGGCAGCATGGCGTGGCGCATGGTCCGGCCGGTTGTCGCATCGGGCCAAGCCTATTCGGCCGTTGCTCATGAGCTTGGCAACCGCCCAGTACGCGTCGCCGACAACGAACCCGCGATGGATCACCCTCGAGACCTTGTATATGAGGGTCGACGTCTCGCCGGGCACAACGGTGGCGCCGCGCGTGCGCGGTGAAATCGCTGCCAGGGCGTATTCGCCTACAAGTTCCTTCGGCCAGGTCTCCAGCGGGGTTACGATGGCCACCTCGGCATCGATCGGTTCCGTTGTCGGATTCGTGAGCGTGACGACGATCTTGTTGCCTTGGTGCTCCGCCCTCATATCAAGTTCAAAACCCCGGCCGATCTCGAGGACATCCTGAAAAACCTGCCCGTCGAACGCGTGTCGAAGCCGAACCTGGCCCGACGCAGTCGCGCTGGGACGGGTTACGCGCACCGCCGTAATGTGGTGGCCGAGCGGTTGGAGAGCAAACGCGACCATCGACGGCCGGGCCGCCCAACCCGGCGGCACGAGGATCTCGGCCGAACCCGAGACCGCCGCGTCTGTATAGTCGTTGACCGCATTGACGTTGAGTCGGAGCGTGCGCCCCCCGTCATCCTCAAGCACCTCGCGGCCGATCGAACACACCACAGGCGCGTATCCCATCGGCAGCGACTCCGCGTCGTGCTCCCAAGAACGGACCCAAACCGGCTGCACCGGCTCCGCGTCCGGTCCGAGACGCTTGCGTGCCGTTTTGACGGCCAGTTTGCGGGGCACAATCCCGAGGGTCTCAATCGAAAACGGCGGCACGTGAAGTGTTGCGGCGCCGTCGGCAACCGCGAGATCCCGTTCCTTTTGCTCGAGCAGGTTGGCCGTCCACGCGGACACGATCCCCTTGCCGAATTTGATGCGCGCCTCCGTATCCGTGCCTTCGGAATCATACAGCCGCAGCATGATGCCTCTTGCCGGATCGTTTTCCCCAAGCTTCTCGAACGCCGCCTCGGGATTGCCGTACGGTTTCATGGCGGCAAGAATTACGTTTTTGGGCGTTACCTCGAGAAAACCCGACTCGGGAGGCAGCACGGGTTTGGCGATAGGCTTGGCGGCTTTGGCCAACAGCGGATGATTGAACTCGTAGGCGGCGTGGTGGGTATTGGCGTCGCGCCACGTACCTGCGTGCGGATAGAGCGCATACCGGAACACGTGGTTCTTCATCTCGGGTACTAGACAGCCTTCCGGAAACGTATTCGTTTTGCCGTACCATTGGCACGTGTGCGCGAGCATCATGCAGATCACGCCGCCGTTTTCCACGCTGTTTGCATAAGTCCCCTCGTTCAGGATTGCGACGCCGTAGTCATCCACGGCGCTGCGGCCGTCCGTGGCGTCGACGGCTTCGGGCAACCGGATAGTGGCCGTTTCGGGGAATTCGGCCAAGATCGTCGCCGCGGCATCGGCAAGCGCTTTGCTCGATTTCGCTTCGACGATCAGCACCGGCAGTGCCGTCCAGCCATTCTCCTTCAGGATTTCGTCTTTCACCAAGAGGCACGCGAAACCATCTTTCTCAAGGCGGCGAACAAACGCTCGGCGCACCGCCGTGGGTTGGGCGTCGAGGAGTCCCCTCGAATACGTGTTCTTGCCTCGAGCGCCAATCGAGAATCGGAACCGCGTGTACAACCGATCATCGTCTCTGTGAGGCATGTAGCTTCCCCATCGGGGGCCGCCCGCGTCGAACCACGGCGTGCAAGTGACCCCCTTCCTAATGAGGATACGCTCAATCTGCTCGGCCACCTCGATGTCTTTTCTGCCCTTTGTGCTGATGAGGCCGACCATGCCGAGCGCATATTTGCTCCTGCCGACCGACACCGTTGCGCTGCATCCGTACTCCATCCATTTGTTGGCCGCGTAAACCGCGCAGTCGCTGAACATCACCATTTGATGGGTTCGGAAGTCCAGACACCCCTTGCTTTCATTGCGAACCACGGCACCAAACCGTTCGTCGTAAACGGGAACGGCGCCCCGAAGATTTGTCGGGAACGTTACGCAAGCAAGGTAGTTTGCGCGCCGCCAATCGGCAAGTATTGTGCGGAACTCGATGCGGCGCACGCCCTTGAAAAGGGTTATCTCCTGTATTACGCCGCAGATCTCGCCCATCCCGTATCGCGCGCGCAAGGTGGCGCTGACGGGCCCCCGTTCGCACTCGACCACCGCACGGAACTCGGACGAAAACAGCTTGAGCCCGGTCGTGTAGAACTCGTGTTGGCTCTCCATGCGGCCGGGGAGTTCCTCGAGAAACGCCAGTGCGTTGCCCGGATGACCCCCTGCGGTGTTCAGTACCTCACGGCGCGCCTGTTTGTCGTAGAGGCTGCTGAGCCCACCGCCGCGAGCAGGATCCACTTCAATGCGATAGAATTCGTTCTCGATTACGGAACCCGGGACTGGACTGCGTTCCGGCAAGGGCCGGACGGATTCGGCCAGTCCGTACGTTCGGTAGCCGAGCGACGGCACGTCCCTTGCCACAAAAACGACGTCCGCAGAACGAACCGCGCCCGTCCTGTCGCGATGAAGCGCTTCGACCTCGAACGGCACGCCTTTCCCCTCGTGGTCGCAAATGCCAAAGGGTTCGCTTCGGTTTACGTTCACGGTGGCCCGGACCACGTCCGTCCGTTTCCACGCGAGGGAATTGAACACGACGAACGCCGACGACGTTTTGCCGACGTCTACGGCCCGGGTCAGGTATTCGAGCGACCGGCCGAGCGTCTCGTCGGCGAGTTCGAGGGCCTCGCGATACGCGTTCATCAGGTCGATGTACGAGACCTCGTTGTGCGTACCCGTGATCGAATCATGGTGTTGCCCGCACAAGATCTGCCGCCAGGCTTTGTCGAGGGCTTTTGACGGATACTTCGCGCCGAGCAGCGCGGCAATCGTGGCGAATTTCTCGGCCGCAATCAGCCGGTTCTCGCCGAGGCGGTTGGCAATCTTGAGGTTTACGCGCGATAACGCCGTGCCCGCGTGGTACAACGACATGTCCCGCGTCGTTACCGGAAGGCGGGCGTGTTGCGCCTCACAGGCTCGGACCACCGCCGCCATGAAATCCGTAAACGTCGCCTGGCGATATTGCGGCAAGAGGCGTTCGTGCCAATCCGTTGGCGGCGTCTGGTCGATGGAGCCCGTTGTCACGGAAAGACCCATGGAATGCGCCTCGTCCCCGTCGGCGTCGCCGCGTTTGTACGGAAGCCCGACCCCGTCCAACGCCAGGTGCCGGAAAAACGGGGGGAAATTGTAGATCGGTTTGTCCCAGCTAACGCCAATACACCCGCATTTTCGCGCGATCTGCGACAGTTGGTTCGGGTGGCCGAACACGTCCCCGGGATCGTACACGCGACAGATGTTGCCCAGCACACGCCCATGAAACAACTGCCCGTACAGAAAGTTGCGCACCAACGCTTCCCCGCCGCACGTCTGCTCGTTGGGCTGATTGTACATCGCGTCCGGCTCGCATCGACCTTCCCGGAACGCCGCAAGCAGCGTCGCCCGTTCTTCGGGATACACGTCAAAGAACGGCTTCAGATAATCGATCTCGGAAAGCATCGAGCGGAAGTTCGGATCGGCGCGATGCAGTTCACAATAGGCCCGGACGATGTCAAACGCGCCCATGGCGTATACCCGCTGCTCGTGGTAATAGGTCGTGTCAAAGTGGAAGTTGGTGAGTACAAGCCGCGTCCCGGCACGTTTGGGCGGCGCCGGGACGACGTACTCGAAATCCGCGCCGATAGTCCGTCCATGAACGCGCGCCGCCGCGTGGCCCTGCACCGCCCGCCCGACGGCGTCGGCCGGCACTGGTAGCGACAACCGCACCGACTGGATGCTTTCGGCCTTCATCACGATGTCCGTGCTGTCCTCCGCGTCGAGAGCCTTCGAGTGTACGGAAACCCGCACCTTTTCGTCTGCCTTAGCGCCGTTGACCACGGTGACTTCGATGACGTGCCTCGGGGCGGACACGGTACCCGTAAAAAGGGCCTCGTTTACCACGCGGCCTTGGCCGGTATGGCGCGCCGCGGCCCGCACCCGGCCGATAGCTATCGGCACGCCCGGCACCGTCGTCAAAGGGGCTAGGGCGACCTGTCGAAGGCAAAACTCGACCCAGTCGGAAATGAAACCCAGACGGACCTTGAAAAGCAACAGATTTGGGCCTTTGCGCAGGCGGACCAGCCGGCTGGGTTGCGTCAGCCGAAGGCCCTTCGCAACGCCGTACGGCTCATTCCAGACGAGTTCGCCGTTGACCCAGGCTTTCATGCCTGAATGGTAGGCGTCCAACAGCGCCGAGCAAGCCGCTGGCGCCTGCACGTAAGCCGCGGCATAGTACACGCAATTCCGCTGAACGGTCTCATACAGCCAGGCACCCGCCGACTGCGAAAACTCGAGGTCGGGGCCCTTCCGCAACGCCCACTCGAGATGGGCCGGACCCACAAACGGATTGGTTACGGCAGCGCCCGGCTCCGGCTTAACGGTGCTCTCGCCCCCGCATTCCGCTAGATAGTCTACGTCAAGAATACGCTCGCGCTCGTACAGGTACTCCCGCTCAAAGTGCGGACCTGTCTTGACGACGAAAGGCCCGAGCGTCAACCAAATCATGATAGGCTGACCCGGCGCAAGTTCAGCGATTATGTCAGAGGTCATGCATGCAGCCCTCGCCCCCACGACACTGCGGGTTCACAAGAGTACCTGTTCCTTACCCGCGACCTCAAGTTCGCCGCCATACATTGCCGCACGCGGACTCAAACGGGAGGTACAATGCCCAATCCGGCCAAAGCCGAACCCGCGCGGCCGGCGGCAGCAGCGCTGCCATCGACGGACGGTCACGGGTGAGCGAAGCGCATGCCGACAGAACTTGGCCTTTTCCTGAAGAAACCTCGCGTAAAGTCAACCTATTTCTCTCGCAACCTGTCCTCAAGGTCGCTCGCCGGGGTGAAATGCAAGGTCCTGCCAACCTTACGCTCGTCGAGCAGGCCGCATTCTTTTAAATCCAGGAGATCCGCGCGGCTTGTCTGGTAAACGACGTTGTGACTCATACGATGTGAAGCTATGGTGTAACGATGGTGGGGATGGCGAAGCGCATGACCGATCAAGGCGCGCTGGCGGTGGTTCAGCGCTTCGGTGTTGCGAAGTTCGCGCTCGATCTCTTGCAGTTGTCTGGTCTTGCGTTTGACATGCTCGTGGAGCGCACCGATGGCGCGGCGAATGACCTCAAGATTATGGAGTATAAAATAGGTTAGGTCGTTACCGTCCGTTTCCGTGTAAAGAAACGCCCGGCTGTACTTCGAGGGCGCTCGGAGAAGTATTTCCGAAATCGATACGAACTCGAACAGCCAAAATCCATGGCGAAGCATCGACCAATAGAAAAGGGCCCGCGCCGTTCTGCCGTTGCCGTCTACGAACGGGTGGTCATAGGCTAGCCAGAAGTGCAGAATGATAGACCGGACGGCGGGGTGGATAAAATAATCGGGCGTCTTTTCCTTGGCGAAATCACACATGGCGGCCATCCGTTTATCCAGTTGCTCGGCAGGGGGCGGAATATGGGAAATCTCTCCATCGCCGTCGTAGACAGCGACCCGCTCGTTAGTCTTGCGAAATCGTCCAGCTTCGGACGGGCTTTCCAAAGTCCTGTCTGTAACGAGTCTATGAAGTTCGAAGACAAGTTCTCGGGTCAACGGCTCTCCTTTCAGTTTGCCTATCCGCTGCATTGTCAGAAAGTTATTGAAGATCATGCGTTCACTCTTGTCTCGTGGTTGCCGTCCAGTACGGAGCATCTCCTTTGCGACTTTCCGCGTTGTGGAGGCCCCCTCAAGCTGACTGGAAGTGATCGCCTCCTCGATGAGCGAGTTCACGTAGTACTGGTCGCGCGTCGCGGGGTTCGTGACCTGTTCCGGCATTTGGACCGAGCCGCCAGTCCCCAGGTCGATGTCATGGAGGTGTTTCAAGATTGGATCCACGTTGAGGTGCTGGAACGGCCTGCCTTCTTTGTCTTGAAGCGGGACGGGTTTTGATAGGGGGCGGCGTGAAAAGACCAACGCAAGCCACCACTCCTCATGCGTCAATCCTTCAGGTGGTGGGTAGCGAATGAGCTTGTCCCAGTGGAGGTACTTCCCGCTCACCAACGGTCCTTGCGCGGCATTGAGAACCGCTATGAGTCGCTCTCGGGAACCGACTCGCTGAACAAGCTCGCCAAATGGGGGGGGAACCTTTGGTTTTCTCATCGTCCTACCTGCTCTCTATTGTCTATCCTGCTCTGGCGTAAAGAGTTGCGTAGTTACTAATTTAATACTAATTCATTCAGATTCAGTATATAAGTCATGACAGCGAATGTCAAATACTAAATCTGAATCAATTAGTATGAAATTAGTATCAACTCGCGCGCGGGAGGTGATTCCCGCGGTGCAACGGTTGTATCTGCTGCAAAATAAAGGCTTACAGTGTTTGGAAGCGAGAGGCGTTACCAGATAGCACCGGCTCAAGCCCCAAGTGTCAAGTGCATCCGTCGGTTTCCGCCAGGGCCGCGCCCGGGCAGCCAGCGGCAACGGCCCGGCAACCCGCGAGCGGACGATGGCCCCTGCCCACATGGGGACGGCTCGAGGATCGCACAAGGTCTCATTTTCTCAAGCCGCCAACGTCCGAGTGCATTCGCAGCACTGTCGTGATGGGCTTCTTGACCGCCGTGACTCGACTGTGAGAGCATCTGCACGCAACCGGCCTTTGTGTGACGAGGCCGGGGGCGTCAAAGATATCCGGACACGCGAACCGGCGTTCGGGCTACGGCAAGTGGGGGACATGAGTCGAGCGCTTCAGGAATGCACTAAACGACTTCGCGGCTTTTTTCATGTTGTGCGGCGTTTCGTGCCGCTAGTGTTCCCCTATTGGGACAAGGTGATCCTTCGCATTCTCTGCAGTCAGGGGATCTCTACCGTGGGCGTGGTAAGCGCGCTGGCTACGGGGAAGGCCATTGACGAGGGGCTGATTGCCAGGAGCCCGGCAACGTTTTACTTCTGGGCAGGCCTCCTCGTGTTTTTCGCCGTATACAATCTGGTGTACTTGGCGACGTTCGCAACCGTCGCCACGTACATCAGGATGCGGTTGGATTTCCGGCTAAAGCGTCTAATCTTCGACCACGCGCAGCGCTTGTCGCTCCGATTCCACGAACACCGTCCTGTCGGCGAGAACATGTATCGGATCAACTACGACACCGTCGACGCAACGGATATTGCCGGCAATACGCTTCCTGAGCTACTCGAACGCATTGTTATGATCTTGACCACATGCACGCTGCTTTTCGTGCTGAATCCTTTCGTGGCTCTTCTTATCGCGACGTACGTGGCGATTTACTACGTCTACTCCCATATCGTGATTACGTACGCCTACCGGCTTCAAAA
>DUZM01000077.1 GCA_013349485.1 Candidatus Hydrogenedentota bacterium
CGCTTGGTAGCGAACTCCGAATCGCAACACGGGGGCTGACGCAGGCGAGCGACACCGCCTCAGGCAAAGGGAGCGAAACGGGGGCCGTAGGGTTGTTACGAAAAGCCAACCAAGTCATTCCCAACTGGATTGGGAATCTGGACAAGGATAAGGACACCGGCCCCCATTAGTGTCCATTGGTGTTCATTCGTGGTTCACTGAATGCGGAATTCAACCACGAATGGACGGGAATCCACACGAATCAAGACAATGCGATCTTACACCAGACACACTTCTCCTGTGAAATCCCGAAGACACCTCCTAACAAGTTAGAAGGTGCCACCCTGCATGCCCCAGGCGTCCACCCAGAACGGCCCAGGCCCCGACCGCGTACCCGTAACATGGTCGGGGTGGCCGACTACGCACCCTTCCACGCCGGGGCTCCCGACCATGTGCCCCTATTATATATAGGCACCTTGTTGCACTCTGGGCGACCGGCGCGGACCGCCAGCTACGGGGCCGATAAACGCGCTGTTTTGGGAATCAAAGGGTGTTCAATTGTCACCGGTGGCCGAAATTCGCATATTGTGCATAATAAGGTGAGGGCAAACCGCCAAGGACGCCAAACGCGCTAAGGGAAGGGGAATGCACAGCCTATGTTGAGAGATGGCGGAAACAGAAGTGTTACCGCAGAGGCGCTGAGGCGGCAAGAGGGGCAGGGGTGTGTCTGCGGCGAAGTCTGGATGGCGGGGCCTCACGCCGTCGGTAGCGTTACGTTCCATCGCGACGGGGAAGACCCCTTCATGCCCGATACTTACACTTGGCGAATCCGGACGACCAGGCGCTCGCCCTTACCGTACTGGGCAATTGGTCGGCTTTATTGGCGGCCGCACCCCCAAGCTATCGCTTGAGGGTGCAGCCCTGAAGCAAACAGAGAGACAGGCGCATATGGAGACGAGGCCCCGCAAAGAACGGGGACGCAAAGAAAGGGACGGACACGTCTCGAGACGAGGTTTCGCAAAAAAGGGGACAGACCCGTCTGCGCTCGGGGACTCGCTTCGCTTGCGTCAGTCCCTTCTTTGCTCGAGGGCTGCTTCGATATTCGCGACCAGTTTCTGGGTCTTTCCCACCCAATGCGCGGCGCGGGGGCCGTATGTCTCGAAGTTGCGCAAGGCGGCTAGGGCGTATTCCCGGGCTTCCGACGAACGCCTTGCGTCGTGCAAAAAGAGGGCAACGTTAGAGCGAACTCGCCCGGCGTAGAGCAGATCGCGCTGGATTTCCCGGTAGCGGATGGCCTCGCGGAAGTGGTCGAGCGCGCGGTCAAGGTCGCCGAGTTGGCCGTAGACGTTGCCGAGTGCGTTGTGCGTCACAGCCAAACCTTCCACCGCGTTCTCAGGGAACAGGTCAAGCGCCTGATGAGACAGTCGCCTGGCATCACTAAGGTGTTCGTTCTGTTCAGGCTTGGATTTCCCCGCCGTCGCCGCTTGCCGGAATCGCTCGAAGGCCACGCGTCCCAGTTCGCCCAAGCACTGTGCCCGACTACGGCCCTGACCCTCCTTTAGCATGCTCATGGTGCGTTGATACCACGTTTCGGCGAGGTTGAGATCGCGTATCGTCTCGAGATCCTTGTATGCATGGCCAAGGTTAAACGAGCAAACAGCCGCCCCGGCTTGATCTCTAATCTGGTTATACAACGACAGTGCTTTCTCGTACAGTCCCACACAGTCGCTTTGGCCCTGTTCACGCTGGATGCTTCCAAGCCGCTCGAGTGAAACCGCCAGCGTCCTGATAAGTTCGCGCTCGGCCTGGCCCAACGCGTCTGGTCTTCTGGCCAACGCGTCCGAGGCGCGCTGGCGATCCCAGTCGACGCAAACGTGCTGGAGCCTCTCGGCCTCGGCCCAGTCCAGAGCTTTCATAGCCAAACGTACGCGGTACTCGGTGACAAGACTCCAGTACTTTTCCTTCCCCGGCAACGGTCCATCCGACTTCGAGTCGACGAAATCCGGTACAATCTCCTCGACAAGCTGTCTCCACTTTCCGTGCCGGCCCGTATGCCTATAGAGCGACCTCAACCCCTGCATCGTTCCCAAGATGGGGTTCCACCAGGCGTTTGCGCGGGACAGTTGGCGGGCATACAGCAGATTGCTCTCTTCGGCCATGATGTCCACGATTAATGCTTGGTTGATCTCCTCGTAATCGTTATGCAAGTAGTCCCCGAGTACTCCCATCGCTTCGACAAAGGCACGTTGGGTTTCGAGACGGGCGTTTTTGCCTCCGGAATCCGGTTCGGGGGGATAGTGTTTGTCGAACAGGCCTTTGAAGAACCAGGGCAAGGCGGGGTGGATGTCGTAGAATCCGCCGCCGAGCGCGGTGAGGAGCCCGACCTCGGCCGCTTGGTCGAGCAGCGCGACGGCGTCGTCGCGGGTGAGTCCGCGTACCTCGGGGACACACCAGTCGGCTTTCGGTTCGCCCATCAATTGCAGGGAGCGAGCGCCCACGAAACCTTGGAACAAGTGCAGCAGGGCGAGCTGTTTGCGCTGCTTTTCGTCAAAGGCGTGCTCGAACCCGTAGCTGAGCGACGCGCTGAGCGATTTCGAGCGGCCTTGGGCGGGTTCGTCGTCGAACGCGGCCTCGCCGGCCCGCAGGCGGCCCACAAAGGCTTCGATATCTTCCTTGGTCTTAAGTCTGTAGAGTTGGGCCTGTCCTACAAGTGCAGTGATCGTCAGGGGGTTGCCTTGCGTGAACTCGAGCAGGGGCCTCCAATCGTCAACGTCCGTCACGCGTCTGTTGTGCTTCTCGGCCAACGCCCGCGTGAGTTGGACGCGGTCGGGCATGGGCATGCGGGGGACGGCGATGCGCCTCGGCAGGTCGCCTAACCATTCGGTTTCATCACGCCGCGAGGTCAACAGAAACCGGGCTCTTGTATCGCGCGCGTCACGGAGGAAATCTACCAATTCCCGCTGTTCACCATCGCTCCAATCCGATTCGACGCCCGCCGGAAATCCCGCCACGGGTTCGACGTTGTCCCAGATCCACAACACCGGGACCTGGCTCAACACCTGCAATGCGACGTCGCGCATCTGCGCCGTGTCGATGATGGCGCTCCACGGGATGCCCGACCGTTCGAGTGCGGGGGCGAACACCTGCCCGAAATGGCCCAGGGCGTCGCGAAGCGTCGTCTTCCGTTCGAACGACGTGAACAGGACCCGCCCGCCGTCCAACCCGTTCGTCATGTGGTACCACCGTGCGAACTCGGCGGCGGTGGCGGTCTTGCCACTGCCGGCGAAGGCGTGCAGCAGGACCACGGATTCGGTGTCAAACGCGCGGTCGAGGGCCAGCAACGTACCGTCGCGGCCGTAGAAGCCGGCGTCCGGCCGTCTTGGGAGCGCCGGGTCGAGGCCCGCGCCGTCCCCGGCATCCTCGAGCGTGATGGTTAGGGGTGCCGTATCATCCGATTTCGGGAACAGGGCGATCGGGGCGGCCTCGTAGACCACGGGGACAGGCCAATCCTGGAGCGGCCGCGGGTCAAAGGCAATCTCGCGGGCCGGATTGGCGGCCAATTGCTGTCGTCCCCGCGTCACCGCTTCGCCAAGAGTCTGACCTCGGACAAGGGCGGCATAGAGGTCCGCCACGAACTGGGCGGCGGTCACGACATAGACGTTGTAACGCATAGCGACGACGCCCGCCACGCCCGCGTCCATGACCTCGAGGGCAAGCGACCCGAGTGCGCGGACCTTCGCGTGCGGGTCTTCGTCATCGAGTTTTACTTCCTCGGGTGCGAGGGCCACGTCGGCATGCGCCGAGCGACAGGCGTTCAGCACCAGAACGGGCACTTGCGTGTCGACCAGCAGTTTCCCCAGGCCAGGGCCGTCTACCAACTGCGCATTTTCCGGCGAATCCGGGTTCTCGAACAACAGGTAGCCATGCGCGCCTTCCCTGGGTCCCGACAGCATGAAGGGGATTGCTCTCTTGAGCGACTCCGAGACGGCACTCGATTCTACGACGTTGGCGTACATTCCGTGGCCATCAAAATGCATGACGTGATACGGGTTGCCGGCGGCCTTGGCCTCACGGAGCGTTTTGCCGAGTTGGGCAAATGTGGGCGGGCGCAGCATGTCGAGTTGAAACAACTTCCGCGCATCCTCGCCCAGTCCTTTGATGAGACGACTCGCCACGGAGCGGAATGGAACGTCCTCGTCGCCACCTGGACGGCAGATGACGATCAGGATGCGGATCGGGCCAGCGTCGCCTTTGGGCACGTACGTGGGTTGAGCAGGGCTGGTGTGTGCGCGAACAAAGGCCGGAGCGCGCAGGGCCAACGGCGCATCGGTGTCCGGGTCGCGGATTAATTCCCAGGGGATATCGGTCGCGCCTTCGATGGTCGTTGCGATCTCGATGCGGGTGCTGATGAGCTTATCCTGAAGCCTGGCCCAGAGCTTGGTGGCGTCCCGCGACTGGAACACGTGATTGAACAGGTCCTTACCAATTTCTGTCATGCGCTTTTCGACGCCAGCGGCGACGTTTGGCGCGGGGTCCTGCGGGTATAGGAGAAAGTCCTCGAGATACCAGCGCAGGTAAATGCGGTCTTGCGGGTTCAGGGCGAAATGGAACTGGCTCGTCGCGGTTTGCCGCGCAAATCCGTCGCCATCGACTTCGATCTCGATGCGGTACCCGTCGGCACCTAGGTCGGTCTGCGTGAGGCGTAGTTTCGTAGTGCTCATAGAATGGCCCTCCCAGTGCCCGGAATACGGCAGTATGAGACGGGGGCAATGATAGCAAGGGTGGCCGGGGGCGTCAAGGGTTGGTGCGGCGCGGGTACCGCGTATCGGATTCCGGGTCCGGGGGGGACGAGGGGACAAAGACGGGGCGTGGGTGACTGCGGGAAGTGATTGGGTCGGTCGCGAAGCGCGACCTTACCGTTCCTCGCAACGACGGGTAGGCGTAGTTGCTTTGCTGAAAAGTGCAGGGGGCTGCGGAAAGTGATTGCCGCGTCGCTCGGGGACTCGCTCCTCGCAACGACGGCGTGGTGTGATTGCCTTGCTGAGAAGTACGGGGCGACTGTGAAAAGTGATTGTCGCGTCAGTCCCCGGTTTCGACGGTGTCGAAGGAGGCGATTTTGGCTTTGCAGGTTTTGCTGGCGACGCGGTGGAGTTCTGCGCGCTTGTGCTTCGGGAGATGTGTAAGGGCCTTCTTCATGTGCGAGAGTATACACGAGCGGGAAGGCTCACCCGCAAGCAAACCGTGCAAAGACAATCGAATACTTAGGCATTGGATCTGCGTTTGCGGGAAGAGCGGAGGCGCTTCTTAACGGCCTCGAGTGTCTCCCGGGGCTCGTCTTCCCGGCTGTGCGCTAGTGCCGTGTCGTAGAAATCTTCCCAAAGGTCGGCATGTTTCTTCAGGTCAATAAGGACGGCCCTCGTTTCGCCTTTCTCATCGACCACAAACTGAACGCCTTTCACGTTGCGGCCTCCACGGTGCTACGATTGCTGTACGCGCTCAAGCATACTTTATCTGTCTTGTTCTCAACCGGGCTCGTCGTGCCCAACTTGTTGCTCGCCGCCGATTGCGCTTTGCCGGGAACCGGCGGGCGCAACGACTGTAGTCTATGCCCCGCCGGGTCAACTGTCAAACGCTGTTGGCGGAACTGTCTAGCGGAGTTGGCATCAAGGCCTTACAGGTTCAGCAAGCGGCGGATTCACGCTAAGCACGGCCGATTATGTGCCGTATGCCGCGCGCCACCCAGCGCTACCAGTAGGTGTAGAAATACGACTCGGTGAACCAGCATTGAAAGGCCATGAATGCCAGGGAACTGAACAAGGGACTGTGCGAACGGGTTTCGCGGTGCAGTTTGGCGAGCAGATGCGCCGCGGGAATGACCATGAAGGGGTACACGTAGAGCGCCGATCGTTCGCCTTCGCCCCGGCCGAGATACAGCAGGTTCATCGCCAGCAGGGTCAATGCAAAGCAAACGAATAGGCCCTTGGTTGCTTTCTCGGGGCGGGCCAGCCGCCAAATCAGAAGCACGGACACGGGTATGCCTGCAAAGTAAAACCATGCGAAGGGGTTGAGGAACCGGAACACCCACGCGGGGTATCGCGGCTCGACCTGATCGAGATGGAACTGATCGAGGTAGAACTGGCTTTTGCACAACCTGAAGCAGGCGAACACGTCAAAGCTCGACCAGTACCAAACCAGCAAGTGCAGGCCAAGGAACGAAAGGATCATGACGGCCGCCGTTTGGACAACCGCCACACGGGTCGCCCGGTCTTTCAGTCGCAGCAGCCCCACGAAGGCAAAGAAGGCCCCGAGCGAGAGTTGGGTGAATGAAATGAGCGAGCACAGGCCGAAAAACACGCCAGCGGCGACCGCATACAACAGGGAACGGCGGTGCAACGCCCGCCAAAACAGCAAGAGCGTCGTAATCGAAAACGGCACAAACAGGACGTCGCCGCTTGTGGCCGTGAAGAGCACCACGGACGGAATGAGGGCGTACAACGTGCAACAGGTCACCGCCATCCGGCGGCCGCCCAGGTCGTTCGCCCACAAGAACAGCGGAAGCATGCCCAGCGTGCCAAAAAACATCGTCGCTATGGACAGTCCCAGCGCCTCTTGGCCGGACGAGCAGAAGAGGATCCACAGAAGCCCTAATGCGCCGGCAGGGAAAAGGGCGCATCGCCTCGCGGCGCGGGCCGGGTCTCCCGCGGGGTCCCCGCGGTTCTTCGCGCCAACGTATACCGCGGCCACGGCTGCCGCCCCCAGTGCCATAAGCACGCCTGACGCCGTCAATATGCCCTCGCCTAACGCGTACGATAGAACCCAAAGGATGGCGATGGCGCCGGGCGGGTGCGCCTTCCCGTGCAACGACAGAGTCGGATGCAGGTCCTCGTAGTCGCGAAACAGGCCGCGGATCGAGCCGCCTTTGCCGATGTCGCCGATGTATTCGTATTTCCGTCGTTCGTAGGCTTGTGTGATGCCTTTCGGCCCGCCGCGGATCATGGCCACGGCGCCTGCGAACAGCACGGCAAACAGCATGGCGCCCAGCAGAATCCGCCGCGTCATCGCCGGGGAAGGTTCCTGGTCAAACCACTTCAAGCGACTCAACGCGATCGACAGAACTCCCAGGCCGCCCAGCAGGACGACGACGGCTGGGAGATGCCACCGCACGGCAAGCCAATACGCGGCCAAGCGGGCCGAGGCCGGTCCGTCGCGGCGCACCAGGCCTGCTGCAATGGCTAAGGTTAGAAGGGCGCAAAGGATCGCGGCCGCCTGAAAACGTCTTGGCGCCGCTATGTCGCCGCAAAACGGCGAGCGGCGAAACGCCAGATACGCCATCCAACACAAGGCCAACACCGTGGCCGGCACGAGAAGGGAATCGAACACGGGTGCGAAAAGCGCGTAGAAAGGCGTCGGGTGCCGGTATATGCCTTCGACGCCGACGATCCACAGCGCTATCATGGCCATCATAAAAAGCGCGAAGCACCGAAAGTAAAGGCCGACGAGTCGGCGGCCCAGGCGCGCGCCTTTCTGCTCGACGACGGACGGTGAACCCATGCGCGCCATTCTAACCTAAGCCGCCCTGCGATCTACAGGAACTTTCGGCATCGGAAACGGATTGAATCTCGAGGGATCATTGTGCGGACGGCCACAACAAATTGTAGCGTTGGTTTGATTGATCCTTATATCTGGGATAAGATTGCCATTACGAACCGCAGTCACTCGTTGCTGCGGCGTTTTTAGAAGGTGCGGCGACAACGCGGGCGGACGGAGGCAGCATGCATGAGCAGTATCAACGCCCTGGCCCAAAGGCTCGTACCGCGAATGCCATGCGCCGCGCCTTGGCGCTTTCGGTGTTTTTCCACGTCGCGCTTGCGCTGGCCCTAAGCGTGCGGTATCGCATCAACGGCAAGCCCGTCGAGGAGGTCGTATACCAGGTGCAGGTGATGTCGCTTCCCGAGCCGGCGCCCCGGGAGAAACCGGTAGAGAAGCCCGCGCCGGTTCCGGAAACGCCCAAGGAGGAACCGCCGCGACCCGAGAAGGAACCCGATAAGCCGTCCGAACAGCCACCCAAAGAAGAAAAGAAAGCGCCGCCAAAACCAAAGGAAACACCCAAGAAAGCGCCGCCGCCAAAGCCTCCCGAAAAACCGAAACCGCAGCCAAAACCCAAAAAGGAACCGCAGCAGGACGCGCCGAAGCCCGAGCCCCAGAAAGATCCAAAACCCGAAATCAGCATGAAAGCTGCCTTGCCGACGGTGCTAAGCTACTGGGGCCGGAACGTCCAGCGGAAAGTCGAACGCTATTGGCTCGTGCCGAGTGGGATCCGCATGGATGGCGACAAGAACGAGGCGGTCGTGGTGTTCTGGGTCAACCGGCGCGGGAATCTGCTCGGCGAGCCGGAGGTCGTTCAGGAGGCCGCTGACCCGGCGCTCGGGAAGTCGGGCGTCCACGCCATCCAGCTTGCGGCGCCTTTTCCGCCGCTGCCGGACGAGTACGCGGAATCCCAGGTCCAAGTCAGTTATGTATTTGGCGTCAACTGAATAGACGCTTTTCATTGCACAAGGAGGTCGGTGATTGAGAACCTATGGAAAACAAAGGAGGAACGTGTGAAGATCCGTCGTCTTACCAGGCTGCTTTTTTGTGTCGGCGTTGCGTCGATGTCCGCTGGGGCACAGGTGCGGCTCGAATCCAGACAAGTCATCGAACGGCGGATCCCGGTGGCCGTGCCGCCGTTTGCCGCAAATCCAGACAGTCAACAGGTTGGGCGTGAATTCCCCGAGATCATCGCCGATGACCTGCGGTTCACAGGGCTGTTTGATGTGCTCGAACCCGCGGATTACCCAAGTGTATTCCACGGGTTTCCGAAGGAGGCCTCGAACATCAACTTCGAGGCATGGAAGAAGACGCGCGCCGAACATCTGGTGTTCGGCTACGTCATGATCGAAGGCGATCAGATTGTGGCCGAGTGCCGTCTTTTCGACTTGTTTACGGTTCAGCAGGTCGAGGGCCAGCGTCTTCGGGTCGAGCGGACGTCTCCCCGACGGATTCCGCACAAGTTCGCCGACGCGATTGTCTATAAACTAACCGGGACGCCGGGCATCGCCTCGTCGGTGATCACGTTCAGCGCGAAAACGTACGGCGCCAAAGAGATCTACGTGGCCGATTACGACGGCGCCAACGCGAAGCGGCTAACCGACCACGGTTCGATCTCGATCCAGCCGGAGTTTGCGCCCGACGGCAGGCGGATCGTGTATCTCTCGTACAAGGACCGGTACCCGTTCCTCTATTTGCTCGATATTGTCACCGGCGAATCGAGCCCTTTCTCGAAGCATGTTGGAATGAACGCGGCGCCGGCATGGACCCCGGACGGGCAGGCCGTCGCGTTGGTGCTGAGCAAGGACGGAGATCCCGAGATCTACATCAAAGACGTGGGCGGGCCGCGCAGTCGCCGGCTTACGGAGAACAGTTTCATCGACATGTCGCCGACGTTCGATCCGCGCGGCGAACAGATAGCGTTTGTAAGCGATCGGCGCGGCATCGAGCAGATATTCTCGATGAACCGCGACGGCGGCGGTGTGCGTCGTCTGTCCTTCCAGGGCGGCCGATCCTATGACCCGGCTTGGTCGCCCGATGGCAAGTACATTGCCTACGTTGTCGAGCGGGCCGGCGACGGACTCGAGATCTACGTAATGGATGCCGATGGGACGAATCCAAGACGGCTCACGAACTCTTACGGGAGCAATGAATCGCCGACCTGGTCCCCGGACACGCGCCACATCATGTTCGCTTCGACGCGATCCGGCCGCTCCGAACTGTGGGCCGTCACGCTCGAAACCGGGGAAGAGCGGCGCGTACCAAACCTCGACATGCCGTGCCAGAGTCCGTCCTGGGGGCCGCGGCGGCCGTAGGCCGACAAGGAAGGCCGTGACAGGATAACGTTATGGCGGAGAAAAACGTCGCACAGAATCGCCGGGCGCGCCGGGACTACCACGTACTCGAGCGTTTCGAGGCCGGTATCGAGCTTCGCGGCACCGAGGTCAAGTCCTTGCGGGCGGGAAACATAACGCTGAAAGACAGCTATGCCGACATCGAGGATGGCGAGGTCTACCTTATCGGCACGCACATCAATCCATACGAGCAGGGGAATATCTACAACCACGACCCGGAACGGAAACGACGGCTCCTCATGCACAAACGCGAGACTCTACGCCTCGGGGCGCAGATCGCCGAAAAGGGGTTCACCTTAATCCCGTTGCGCGTCTACTTCAAACGGGGCCGCGCCAAAGTCGAACTCGGCCTGTGTCGCGGCAAACATGCCGTAGACAAACGGGTCGCCATCCGGGAACGCGACATACAACGCGATACCGAACGCGCCCTCAGAGACGCCAAGCGCCGTTGAGCTGTGCGGCAGGACAAAGGGGTGCCGAAGGATTTCCCCGACGCCGATTCCAAGTTCCGCGCATAAGGCTCGACCCCAACCAAAGCAATGGGGATTCACCGGGAGAAACGGGGTTCGGAGAAATGGGAAAACACCCGTCTTCGCTCCCCCGCCCGGGGGCGCTCGCTTGGACGAATCCCTGTTGGGACGGACCTGACTGGTTGGAAAAGCAGTGGAAAAACAGGGACAGACCCGACTCGCTCGCCCGCCTACGGCGAGGTCGCTTCGCTTGGGTCAGTCCCTGTTTCTCGAATGGCCGGGGCGGGGCATGTTGCTCCGCCCCGGTTCTAACTTCGCAATGCCAAGAAGTGGAATCGAACCTTCCTGTGCTTTGCCGCTTCTTGTTATTACGAAGAGTGTGCGGTCCTCTTGCGCCGTGCGAACCACAGTGCCAGTACCAGCGCCGAAGGCAGCAACGGCAACAAGGCCATGGCCAAGAACGACCCGCTGTCGCGATGCATCGGGGCGCTGCTGCAGCCGCTCGAGGTGGTCGTGCCGTCGTCCTCGTTCGAGTAGGCCGAGTCGCCGCCGGCGTTATACGCCCGGACCCGATACCAGTACACCGTCCCCTTGCTGAGGCCGGTGTCGCTGTAGGTCGTGTCGTCGGCCGGATTGGTGCCGATCTGGCCGTAGCCGGAGCCTGAGGTGGACGACCGTTCGATCTTGAACCCAGTCTCGTCGGTCGCGTTGTCTGTCCAGACCAGGTCGACCTGGGTATCGCTGACGCCGGTCGCGCTCAGGTTGGTGGGCGCGTTCGGGGGCGTGACGGACGATAGGCCTGCGTTAATGCCGGACTGGAGTTCACCGCCGGAATGGGTTATCCTTTCGCCTTCTTCCATGCGGTTAAACGCGACTACCGTGTCGGAACATGCCGACCTTACGTCCACGCAGGTTCCCGAAGCCGTCGTCCCCTGGAACGCATTCGATACGACCGTCGTGTAGTCGTTCTCGAGATAGACGTAGGTGTTCGCGAACGCCGGGAACGAGCAGCCGTAGATGCCGAATATGCCCGTGCCGCCGTTCGTTTGGATGTAGTTGGGCTGGCCGGCCAACGGCTTGAAGGCGAGCCCCGCGACGATAAACTCGGCAGCGTTGTCCGCCCAGCTAAGAATCTCGCCCTCGATGATGCCGTTCGAGATTCCCCAGCCGGCCTTCTCCATGACCTCCCACACGTGGACAGGCACGCTGCATTCCTCGGTGATCAGGTTGACGAGCCGCGCGGCGCCGGCGCCGGTGTAGGCGTCGTACGTGCCTTCCTTGAGCTGGACGCCGATGTCGTAACCCTTGCAGTACCAGTTCGAGAACTGGTCGCCGTCGATCTTCTCGCACTTGAAGGCGACGCCGTTGGCCCGCTGCCAGGTGTACGCGCCGCCGGTAGTCCAGTACGGCCCGAAGTTCACGTTGTTGACGCGGCACACGTCAAACGTAAAGTTCTCCCACAGGCCGACCTTGAAGCACTGGCCGTACAGGCCGTCGATAAACTCGCGGCCTGAAAACACGGACCCGAAGTCGACGCCGAGGTACGAGTTGATCAAGGTCACGTCGATGATCGACATGTTGTCGCCATAGCCCAAGATGGTGTAGGGATACACGTCCGGGGGATTGCCGCCGGCCTGATTCGGATAGAAGATGCTCAGGCCGCGCAACTGCGAGGTCGTGTTCAGCGTGATGAACGGCGTAGCCGCCTCCGTGCCCTCGTACTCTTCCGCCCACAGGACGCTGCCTCTCGAGCCTGACTGCGACGGGCCGCGGTTCAAGCCCTCGAGGGCCACGTACGCTGGAATGCTCAGGTGCGTGGCAATCCGGTACGTGCCTACGGGGACGATGACCTTACCACCACCGTCGGACGAAGCCTGGTTCAGGGCGTTCTGGAATGCGGTGGTGTCGTCCGTGGTGCCGTCGCCCGCGGCGCTGTAGTCGGTGACTACGTTATACACGCCGTTGGCCGCATAGGCAGAAGCTGCCAGGAACAGCCCCACACTTAGTACAGTAAGTAATCTTATTCTCATCTTGCTTATCTCCACATTTCCTAGAGGGTTTTC
>DUZM01000078.1 GCA_013349485.1 Candidatus Hydrogenedentota bacterium
CGCGGCAATGCCTTCGTTATGGGGTTGGTGCTTTGCGCTCTCCTGTCACCCAGAAAGCAATCCAGAATCCTTGCGTCGCCGTGAGTATGCGCGGCTGCGCCGGAACTCGCGGCCAATGGCACGACCCGGACGCCCTGGCGGGGCGTCTAACCACCAAAAAGAGAGGAACTCATTGCTTTGACCCGGGCTCGTCGCGGGCGTATGCGCCAACATAGCCGTCGACAATCTCCCAACGCACTTCGGACAACTCGTGAGCCTTTCAATCGCCCAGGTAGCCAATGGCACGCAACTGGCGCAACGTCGCGGGGCGATCCGCGCCGACGTCATCGAGTTCAGGACGCGGCGCGCATGAATCGTTCCATGCCGTCAGCTCGGCGAGCAACGCATCGGCTAGGTCCGGCTGCTTCTGCGCGCGATTGTGTTGTTCGTTCCGATCATTCGCCAGGTTGTAGAGTTCGATGTGTTTGGACTCGAGGCCTCGGATCAACTTGTACGAGCCGGAAACGACGGCCTGAAGCGGCTCGGGCGCGGAGAATAACGTTGCTTGAATGAAGCACGGCCTGTTCGTCTGCGGCGCTTCGTCCCCGAGCAGGCGCGGCGCCAGGCTCTGCCCTTGCCATTGCCCGTCCGGTTCGGCGCCAACCAATTCCGCCAGGGTCGGTGCGATGTCGATTGCCGAGACAGGCGCCTCGACAATCCGGGGCGCCAGGTCCGGCCCCGTGCAAATCAGAGGGACCCAAACTTGCTCTTCATAGAGACTTTGGCCGTGGTTGAAGCGTCCGCGCTCCCAGAGTTCTTCGCCGTGGCACGACGTGAATAGGACGTACGCGTCGTCCCGCATTCGCAATGCCGAAAGCTCGTGCAAAAGCAGGCCGACGCACCAATCCATGTACGCAATTTCATCCGCGTAGAGCGAACGTATGTACGCAACTTTTTCATCGGCCCCCTCTCCCAGGGGCACATCGGTCATGCTCGGGCCTAGTTGCGGCCCGCCCCAGTATGGGTCGGTGGGCGCAAACAAAGGCCAAGGCCCCGACCCGGTGCGAAACCGTCTGGGCGGGCTGTAGGGCTCGTGCGGATCCATGTAATGAACCCACAGCATGAAAGGTCCCGAGCGGCGCCTGCGCAGAAACGTGACGGCGTAGCGCGTGAGCATGGCCGAGGTGTCCAGGGGGCGCTCCCAATGACGGGCTATGCGCGGGGCCGCGCGGGCAAGCGCCTTGTGCGCCAAAGGCAGGCACCGGAATACGCCTGTCCGCTCCCGATTGGACTCGGCGATCACATGGGCGAGTTCAAATCCTTCAAGCACGCCGGTTTCCTTCCGCAGTGCGGGGTTGCCTACGAACGCGGCTGTAGCATAGCCCTTTTCAGCAAAAACTGCCGCCAGCGTCCCGGCTTCCGAGGGCACACGTATCGAGGCGACTTCACGATCCCATCGCTCTTGCGAGGCACTTGGTGTGAGACTGAAGGGGCAGCTCGAGGCCATGAGCCCCACCACGGAGGGGACTGTCCAGGGAGCGACGGAATAGGCGTGTTCGAAGATGACGCCCTCGTAAGCCAAGGATTCGAGAGCAGGCGTCGGCGCGACGCCGCCGTAGACGGCGCAGTAATCAGCCCGAAGCGCGTCGGCGGTGATGAGCAGCAGCGATTTCCCCGGACCCGATGACGTGGCGTCGAGGGACAGCGAGGGCTCGACGCGCAGCAGCAGTGCGGGCGTCGCCAGGCACGCTGCGGCCACCGCGCCGCAGAAGATGCGCGCGCTGCGGACTTTACTCCGGTTTGACAGCCACGCACCGAACAGCGCAAGCAAGGTGAGGCCTATCCACGCCAATGCGATACCGGTTACAAGAGACGGCCGGTCAGGGTGGAAGAACCATAGGTTGTCTCCGGCAATCACTGCGAGAAAACCCGCGACAAAGGCCGTGCTCCACAGGAAGGCAACAGGGGCAACCGACACGCCCCAAAAGACGTTCGCTGCCGCAACCGTCGCCCCCAACCCGAGAATGGCGACGATCGATGCAGACCCCACGTTGGCGCCTGCGGCTTCGCCGGGGCCGGATACGACCCCGTGCATCCCCAGTGCGGCAAGCGTGGCGCATATGCAGATTGTCAGGCTCGATACCGGCCCTTTTCGCAACCACCGCGACACCGCCCCCCGAAGGGCCTCCGTGCCGAGAATCACCAGAAGCGCGTACACAATGCAGCCGGAGACGAAACTGCGCAATTCCGCCTGCCCCATGCCGTGCCAATAGGGGAGGCGGTGTGCCGCCAACAGCTCGACGCCGCCGAAAAACAAACCGAACATGACGCCGAGAGAAATCGAGTCAATGTGTGGATGCCGGGACGGTGCACGACGCATGCATTGCTCCTTCGAGGTCCGGCGCCAGCGGGCTCAGACTGAGCAGTCGGCGCGGTGAAGCGCGCCGAGGCATCGAGGCCACACTCGCAGGCTCGGGCGAGAGAGCCGAAGGGAACGGCGCTTCATGACATCATAGCGCACGTGACGAGGCCCTTCAACGGGGCGCCTTGCCGCGCTCGATTTCCTTCCCAGCGCAAGTCTGTCAGGCCTGTCTTGCGGCAGAATCGGGCGTTGGGCGCCACGGAACTAGTGCACTGGCGGGCAAGCCGCCAGTGGCACCCATGCGTTGACCCCGGCCACAGAATCGCGTTTCCCCTGGGCATAGGCGCCTCGAAGGTTCTCTATCGCGGAGGGTCGGTGTAGAATGTAAGTGGGCTGGGCTGGATAAAGCGCTTCGAGAGGAGGGCCGGGCCGTGATTGAACACTATAGTTTCGGACGAGTGACGTTTGGCGGCCAAGTATATACAAAGGACGTTATCATCCACGGCGACGCGGTAACGTCGTGGCGGCGCGAGAAAGGCCACCGGGTCGCCAAGGCCGACATCAAGCCCCTCGTCAAGGAGGGGCCTGCGGTTATTGTGATTGGCGCCGGGGCGTATGGCGTGGTGAAAGTGCCGCGCAAAACCCGAGAATACATTGACGAGCACGGAATCCGACTCATCGTAAAGAAAACGGGAGAGGCCGTCGAGGAATTCAACCAGCTTCTTGCCGAAAAAAGCGACGTGGCAATTGCCATACACCTCACGTGCTAGTACCAAGTTGCATTTAGAGAGACACTAAGTCGATAGGAACAGCAATGCTTTGAGTGGTAATGCCTTTGGTTACGCGTCATTCTGCGCAACGCGAAGAATCTCAATTTGACAGGCACTTTCCTAAGTTCGAGATCCTTCGCCTCGCTCAGGATGACGGGAAAGCCACGGCTTGCCTGGAGTCATATGTAAGTTGATGTCTGAATGCAACTTGGTATAAGGCTCCACGCGGTGAGGCCACTAGGGGTCAGAGGGATTTGACTAACCCAAGTTGATGATGCGGGGTGGATTGACGAGGCCGGCAACAATTACCTTTATGAGATTAAACCATCGGCGCGCGCGGTCGAGGATCCACCCGTCCGAGGTCACCACGGTTTCCTCGGCGGCCTCAAGTTCCTTGTCGGGATTCCTGCGCAATTCCACTTCCCATGGCCAACCGAGTCGCGCGGCCTCGGCGCTTAGAATGCCTTTTAGTCTGCCGCTGTTCGAGACGGGTGCGTCCAGGCGCCAGCCGACGGGGCCGATACGGCGCTTGGCGAGCGTCTCGCCGATCAAGCGGATGGCGGCATATGTTTCCTCGACCCTTCTGTACGAGCCGTGTACGCTTGCCATGTCGCGAATGCAGCCGTCTCGGCACTTAATGAGGATGCCGCCGGCCAGTACGCTTTCAATCGTAATCAGGAGATTATAGCCGTCGATTAGCACGGGGCGACCTCGGACGTCGCGAATCTTGGCGGCGTGACGTTTTCGGTACGCGCGGGATTTGTCCGAGCAGGCCGCGCGTTGCACGGCGTGACGCTGTCGCAGGTCAAGTTGGTAGTGATCGCCGACGATCGTCAAGGCCGCCTTATCTGCGTATCCGCGCGTCAGCAGAAACGACGCGTCGTTGACCGCCTCGCGCAGCACGGCGATCTTCTTCTCGGCAAATAACCTTGCGTCTTCCGGATGTTGCCCCCGGTGGCTCTGTTTCTGCCCCATGGCTCTGTCTTCGTTCGACTGTCCTCAACCGCGTCGGCGATCCCCGCGAAGGACCTCGAAAAGGTCGCCGAGTTCCCGGACCCGAAGCGCGCTGCACAACCCAACGTAGGTGGCCAATCCGGCGGCAATCGGCAGGACGGCGCGCAGGGTTCTGGCGCCGAGCCCGTCCGTCTCGAATGCCGCTGCCACGCGAAAATGGACGCCACCGGCGACGGCCGCCATGGCCACCGCGGCCACGACAATCCGAGTCAACGTGTTGATGAATGCCTCGTCCCAAAGGCGGCCGTAACGGTCACACAACATGATGTAAAGCAGTAGAAAATTGGCCGTAAACGAGATCGTGGTTGCCAGGGCAAGTCCCCGGAACTGAAGCGGCCGCACAAGCATGACGTTCAGCACAATGTTGAGGGCCATGCACATCGAAGCGACAACCACGGGCGTTCGGGTGTTTTGGGCCGCGTAGAATCCCGCAACCGCCACCTTCACCCAGGCGAATGAGAGCAGGCCCGCCCCGTAAATGCCCAACGCCGTCGCGGTGCGTTCCGCGTCGGCCGCGCTGAACTCGCCCCATTGAAACAGGAGCGTCACGATCGGTTTCCTGAGGACGATTAGTCCAAGCATCGCCGGGAGAATCAAGAAGCACGTCTGACGGAACCCCTGCATCAGGGTGGCCCGTGTTTCACGGAGATCGCCTCGCGCTACGGACTTCGAGATCGTGGGCAGCACGGCCACGGATATGGCTACGGCGAAAACAGACAACGGCAGCAACACGAGGCGGTTGGCGTACGACAGCGCTTTGACGGTGCCGGTTTCCAGCGATGCGGCAAACAGGGTATCGACCAACTTGTTGATTTCTCCGGCGGCCTGGCCGAACAGGACGGGCACGAGCAGCCAAAGCGCCGCGCGAACGCCCGGATGGTTGAGTCGGAAATTCGGCCGCCATACGCCCGTGTGTTTGCCCATCGCCACGTACTGGACGGCGAGTTGTGCGACGCCGCCCAACCAAACGCCGAACACCAAGGCGTACCCCTGGTCGGGGAAAAGGTCGCGCAGCAGCAGGCACGAGACGATGACGGCAATACTAAGCAGTGTAGGCGACCAGGAAGGAATCGCGTAGCGGCCTTTGGTGAACAGGGGCGCCATGGCGAACACGGTCATCCCGATGAGAAACAGATACGGAAAGGTCCACCGGGCCAGCGACGCCATGAGATCGATTTTGGTCGGGTCGAGTTGTTTTGCTCCGGTGACGAGGGTAATCAGGTTGAGCCCGCGAAGCAGCATAGGTGCCAGAATGACGCCCGCTATCGTGAGGACGGCGAGTACCACGAGCATCGCCGACATTACCGCCGACACCAACTCGCGATAGGCCTCCTCGGATTCTTTCTCGAGGCTCTCCGAGAACACGGGCACAAACGCGGCATTCGAGGCGCCCTCGCCTATGATGTCGCGAAGCATGTTGGGCAGTTTGAAGGCGACAAGGAAAGCGTCAAGGGAAACGGCGCCGATCAACTTGCCGCACACGATGTCGCGTACGAGCCCCAGGAGCCGGCTCACCATGGTGCCGCCCGCAAAGATCGCGGCGAACTTCGAGACGCGTCGCTGTGGCTCGTCCATTTCCTGTTTCAATGGTTTACCCGTTCATCGGTTTACGTCGCTTTGTGCGGGGCTCTATCTTGAATATGGGTTCGCGCTGGGGGGGCGAAATGAATAGCGCCCCCGCGATGAACACCGACGACAGCCCCAGGGCGATCCACGGGAACACGGTGGGGCCCAGCGGTATCGGGCGGCTGCCCGCCTGCGCTACCGGCAACGCGTCGACCAGACGCCGCCGGATAAGCCGCTCGGGCGGGACATCCTGCCGGATTCGGGCGAAACTCCCGGTTTGGGCAACCACGCCCCGTGCCGGGGTGAAGCGCCCCCATGGATCGAACACGCCCGATATGCCCGTATTGGCGCAGTGGACGAGCGGCAACCGCGTTTCTATGGCGCGGACGCGGGCAATCTCGAGTTCCTGGGGAATTGCGTTGCTTTCCCCGAACCAGCCAAGGTTGGTTATCACGACGAGGAAGTCGGCGCCGTCTTTTCGGAGGTTTTCCGCGAGGTCCTGAAACAACACCTCGAAGCAGATAAGCGGCCCGAGGCGTCTCTGCCCGACGGCGAACGTCCGCTGTCTTTCGCCGGGTTCGATGTCGCTAATCGCGGGAACGACCCGGCGAATGAAGGGCAAATACGCGCCGAGCGGCACATACTCGCCAAACGGCGCCAGATGAACTTTGTCGTAGTACCCGAGCACGACGCCGTCGGCATCCACGAGGCAACTCGCGTTGCGCGGCTTGCCGCTTGTCTCGCCGTAGCGCGTTGCCCCCGTGAATAGCGGGCACTTAGCCTGGGCCGTCAGCGTCGAGACGGCTTCCTGCATTTCCGGGGCATCGATGGGTGCCATGATGAGGCTTTCAGGCCATACAAACACGTCCACGGGCTCGGCTTCGTACATGCGCCGCGACTTCTGGGCGGCGCTTCGCGCCATCTCGACGGCGTATTCGGGATCCCATTTCATCTCGAGTGGGAAATTGGACTGAAGGATGCCAACCCTAAACGGGGATGTATCATAGTCGGCCTCGTCAAGTAGAAACCGGCCGCCGCCGATGCTTCCCGCGACCAGTGCAACGGCAAAAGCTGTCTTCAACACACGATGTCTTGGTTCCGCGAGCATCTCGGCGACCAGGGCGTTGAACCCCGCCACGATGGCAGACACCAGGAAGGCCCCGCCCACGGCCGCCCACTGAATTACATTCGGGACCCGGCCTTGACTGTAGGCGAGCGAGCCCCAGCCGAACCCGGTGAAAAGGCTGGCCTGGAGAAACTCCATGGTTGCCCAAAGAACGGCCGCTGCCAGGGCCGAGGGAAACAGCCGCGCCCGGCGCCGCCCCCAGGTCCAAAGGAAACCGAACAGCCCCCAATACAACGCCATGAGAAGGGACAAGGCCGCATAACCCCAAACGGCCCAGCCGCCCGCCCAATAGGTGTTTGTCAGGAGCCATTGAAGCAGCACAAGATGGAACATGAGGCCTGCCGTAAGAAAGGTCCAGAATCCGCCCAAGGGCGTAGCTTTCGCCGCAAGATAGAAAACGGGGACAAGCGCCACCCATGCAAGCACGTGCAGACGCCACGTCGGAAAAGCCAGCGCCAAAGCCGCGCCCGCAAGCAGGGCTACTGCAGATGTGCGGAACCGAAGCTTCATTGCACCCGGATTGTGCCCGGTTGGCTGCTCCGAATCAAGTGCCGTCGCAAGCCGGCACGGCACTTGCAGGACTAGGGCTCACCGTAGTCACACCAAGAGAAACAACAACAGAGGAACCACGCACCAGAAACCAGAAACCACTTTCCTACAGTTCGTCCTGAAGCTCCTGGATTTGCTGACGGATCCGCTCGGTGTTCTTCCACTGCTGGCTCGGGTCCACGGCCCGTTTTTGCTGCCAGAAATTGAGCGCGTCGACGGCCTCATCCGTCAAGTTGCGCAGATCGACGATGGTGGGACGCACGAAAACGACCAGGTTGGTGAATATGGCTTCGGATCGCCGTCCGCGGAAAGGGATGCCCAGCAACGGCAGCGAACCGATGACCGGCACGCGACGCTCGGATTTCACGACAACGCGGCTCGTGAGGCCGCCTATGACAATCGCCTGACCGTCGGGAACTACCACGACGCCCGTCTGCGAGCGTTCGGAGAATACCGGCAGATCGATGCCCCGGACCTTGTCAATGCGGGCGATGTCTTTCACGTTGAGTTCCATCAGGTTAATTCGGACAAGGTCGTCGTCCAAAACCGTGGGTTGAATCTTCATGTTCACGCCGATCTTTTCCCACGCGACATCGAGTTGAGGGCGGCCTTGTTTCCAACTGATGTTCTGGAACGGTACTTGCCCCCCGGCGTGAATCTCAGCTTCTCCCCCGTCAACGACCAGGAGTTCCGGTTTGGACATCAAATCGATGTCCGCTTTGCGTTCGAGCCCCCGGATGACGGCGTCAAGCGTGCCGCGGCCCGCATCGATGATGCTAAACGTCATGCCTGCGCCGCTCTGGGTTTGGATGCCGTCGGCGAGTGAACCCGACTGATCCGGACGAAGGTTGTCGCGCGGCGGGTTCAGGTCGGGGGCGGGCAGCGTCACGGTAAATTCCGGATTGAGCGGATCAAACACCTGCGTCGTCACTCGTTCGACCGATCCGGCGCGTTCCTGGCCCCGCACGAACCGCGTGTAATCGAGATTGGCGCCGATATCGCGCAGACCCTGTTCCGTGGTCTCGCCGATCCACGCCTGAATTTGCACTTGGCGGATCGAGGTCTGCGCCGCCGAATGCCCGGGCCAACTTATCGGCCACAGAAACGCCAAGCCTGTGAAAAGGAGCCGGAAGAAGCGCATCATTCCCTCCCGCCCAGACTGGATTTGACGTCGTCGTCGTCGCCCACGATGTCTTCCGCGATGCCCCCTATGCCTTCGATGACGTCCGTGATGACCTCCGTCGGCCGGGTCTTTTCCTTTGGCTTGGCGGCGTCGGGAAACGCATCGCCTTCGGTGATGCCGAACGCAGGATTCCAGACCTCGGCCTTGACCAGAAAGACGAGTTCGCGCCGGGTCTTTTTGGTCGAGCGATTCCCCAAGGTCGACGACACGGGCGACACCAGAAACTCACCCGGAACCACCTTCTCCGCGAGCCCGAGCGCGAGATCCTCGCCCTGTGTGAGCAACGGCGCCGTCGAGAGGTCCCTGTCCTCGGTATTGCGATATAGGCCGCCTAAGATAAGCACCTGCCCATGGCGCACCCAGACCGTTGTCTTGATGCTGCGGTCGATGAATTCCGGCGCGGTAAGTGCGTTGCTGGCCAGCGAGAAATCGCCCCCGGCCGCCAACTGGTCGTCCAGCGCCACGGTAAGCCGCTGTCCTTCCTCCTTTACCACAGCTTCCAACTCGATCTTGATGTAGCTGTCGTCTGTCGTTGACAAGTCGTTGTCGTCGTCCACGATCTCGCGGGCGCGAACCGTGAGCGTAACGCCGGTGTCCCGGAAATCGGTTATCTGTACGGCGGTGGCGCCCACAACCTGCGTCTTTTCGTAGGGTATCCGTACGTTGGTCCGGATAACCGTCGGCGTCTCTACGCCGACCACGACCATAGCCCGCGGCCGTGACAGTATGAAGGCGCGGTTCTCGTCGACCAAGGCCTGAAGCACCACCTCGAGATCGCCCTCGGACATCCGCAGTCTGTCGAGGAAAACCGTGATCCCGGCGGCCGTGCTCGTGGGAAACGTAATATCGGCACTCGTAATGGCGCCATTGCCGCTCGATATGCGGCCGTAGGCCCGGTACTTGTTGCGTTGCGCGAAATAGGCGCTCAGGCCCGTCTCGACGCCTTTGGTGGTTTGGAACTCGACGACCTTGCACGACACGTCTACTTGCTGTGGCATTGGCGCGGGGTCCTGCGCTAAGGCCGACAGGGCCGGCAGTGCCGCCGCCATACACCATGCTGTCACGCGCGTCGTCATCCGTCGCTCACCGCTGAAATGTTACCGTGCTCTCGTATCTCGATATGTTCTCGATGTTCTCGAATTTACGGAACCGAACGCTGAACGCCCGGATCTCGCCCGGATTCATCCGGCCGATGCTGACCGTGGTCGTGTCGAACACGACGTTGCCGAACCCGAATATCGTTACGTTAGCCGCTACGCCGTAAAGGACGCTGTCGCTCCGGTTAAGCACCTGGCCCGTGACCACGTAGTAGCGCTGTTCCCGAGTGAGCAGGTCGCGCCCGCTCCGGAACGCGTTCTGGTTAATCACCTCGAGCGGCCGCCGCTCGATATCTCGGCGCAAGATTTCGGCGGGCGTCAACGCGACGTATTCGCCGTTGGGCATCCGCTCGATTCGTCTCGTGACGACGGGATCGCGGTCGTACTCGGGATGCCCCTCGAGGATTCCGGCGTACAACCGCCCGGCTTCCTCGTAACTGCCGCGCCGCCAGAGCAAATCCGCGAGTTCCCACTGATACACCAGGGCCTCGGGCTGCGCCTCGAGCTTGGTCTCGAGCAGCGCTATTTGCGCGTCCATTTTCTCAGGCGTCGGGAACTTCCGGTTGTATTCGCTCGTGAGCTGCTCGAGTTCCCGCGAGCACGCGTCCGCGCGGCCGCCCTTCGGCGCCAAACGAAGGTACTCGGTGAACATATCCATCGCGTCTTTGTAGCTCCCGACGCGGCGATAGGTTACACCGAGCAAGTAACGCGCGTCCAGTGCCGCCTCGCTTTCGGGATACCGTGACAACGAGAGGAGCAGACGGGGAATCGCTCCGGAGTCGTCGCCCGCCTCGATCATGCGTTCGGCCTCGAGCACTTCCGTCCGGGCGACCCGCTCCTCGAGGACGCCGCTTCTGCCGGCGCGCGCGCTTCCGGGCAAGGGCGCAGGCAGCATCGTAGTGCAGCTCGCGATCAGTGTCGCTCCAATGATCAAGGAAAGAGGGAAGCCGCTTTGCCGGATTCGGAAGATGCCCCACACGGGAAATGCGCTCATCGTGCCCAACTATTTCTCGTTTTTGCTTTGTTGTTTTTCTCCGTCGTCTTTCCCATCGTCCTTTTCGCCCACCATCGCCGCTATGACAAGATCGGTGATGTCGTCGGCCGCGATGGGCGATTCGAGGGCGCCGAGGTAGCCGGAAAGGGCAATCAGGTCGTAATCCGTGTCCTTGCCGACGCCCGAGATGGCCTTCTTGACGCGGCTGCTGGCTTTGCTGGCAAGAATCCAATACTTGCCTGTGCCCGACTTTATTTTCTCCTTCTTGATCTTGGTATGTTCGGGCGTGGCCACGAGAATGCTATCGTAATCGATCTCGCCGGGTTTCTCAAACGACGATGCTTTCCCCCAGAAGATCTTCTGCAGGTCCAGTTCCTCCTTAGGGATGCTATGTGTTGCCGCAAACGCCGCCGCCGCTGCCAAGGTCAGCGCTAGCACCATTGCGGGCAAGACTCGTTTCCCCATTCGAGACTCGCTTTCTCCCGGCCTGTCCGCCCAGTTTTCTGAAAGCCGATTTCCGGGGCGAACAAGATTCTGCTATTGCTTCCAAACCGCCTTTCCGCAACAAACGCAGGCCGCCGTTAACCGTTCACCGATTCGTCGCCGCTGAGCCACGCAAAGGCCCATGAATTCTACTAATTTCTTGGCCTTTCGTCAAGCAATAACTGCTCCGTCCATTCGATTCTATAATCCCAAGTGGCTCTGCAAAGTTTCAACCATCGAGATTATACCACATAACTTCTTGATGTGTGCGGGGTTAACTTGCCAACGTGCAAGAGGTGCCACTTCCTGCGCTTATGCCTAGGCGGCGAGCTGGCCTGAACCTGAGAAAGTCAGGCAATCCATGACTCAGAAAAACGGAATATCGAGGAGAGGCGGAAATCCCGGGCGCACGACGTAGGAAGCATGACAAGAACTGCCCTTAGCGCCTATCTTGGCGAAAGCGGATCGCCGCCGGCTGAATGTCAACGGCTTACGCAACGTTTACTTTCTGAACAATGCGGCTTCCTGTTCTTTCGAGATGGGTTCGGCGACGATGACGCCAAGATCGGTGACGACGTCCACAGCAATCTCGACGTTCCGGACGAAAGCCATCTCGAGCAAGTCGGAGCGTTTGCAGGCGATAAGGATTTCGGAATAGAAGCCTTCTGGAGACACGTCGGCAAGAATGAAGTGGCCGTTCGCGTCCGTATTGGCGCCCGGGACGCCCTTCAACGTGCCGTCTGGCATGCGCAGCCAACACCCGAGGTGCATGTTGGGCACCGGTTTGCCTTCGGCGTCGGTGAAGACCCCTTCGAGAGCCCCTTTGGCCTCGCACACAATGACGATTTCGGGCAACGTTTCGCCCGGTTCGCCGGTGAAGGGCTGACTTGAGCCAAGCCACCCCGACTGCCAGTCCATCGCAAAGTTGTGAGCCCTTATGACATAAGTATGGTTAGGCGGCACCCCGAAAAATGTGAAACGTCCCTCGGCGTCTGTGGACGTGAACCCTGGCCCGCCAGAACTGCCTCGCGTCGCGGATTCAAGCAGCAACACGATATCTGGCAACGCGACGCCGTCTTCGTCAACCACGCGAACAGGCGCGGTTGCCGGCGCGTCCACCGTGAAGCTGTGCTCGCGTTCTTCACCGGGTTCGACATCGAAGGCAGGCGCGTCGGCCTTGTCGATGGCCTCCTCGAGGGTAGCAGGCGCCACGTACATCGCGCCAATCTCTATCGTTGTCCTTTCTTCAAGTGGCAGCACGAGTTCATACGAGCCGTCGTCGCCGGTCAACGCGTAAGCAATGAAATTAG
>DUZM01000079.1 GCA_013349485.1 Candidatus Hydrogenedentota bacterium
ACCCGCCACGACCTCGGGGGACGACGCCCCGAGCCTCCCCAGCGCATCCGCCGCACTCCACCGCACATCCGAGTCCCCGTCGTCGAGTCGCGCTAGCAGGCCCGCCACGACCTCGGCCGACGACGCGCCGAGCGTCGCCAGCTCCCCCGCCGCACTCCACCGCACATCCGGGTCCCCGTCGTCGAGTCGCGCTAGCAAGTGGGCCGCGACCTCGGGCGACGACGCCCCGAGACGCCCCAGCGCATGCGCCGCACTCCACCGCACACTCGAGTCCTCGTCGTCGAGTCGCGCTAGCAAGGCCGCCGCGACCTCGGGCGACGACGCCCCGAGACTCTCCAGCGCCGCCGCCGCACTCCACCGCACACTCGGGTGCTCGTCCTCGAGTCGCGCTAGCAAGCGGGCCACGACCTCGGGCGACGACGCCCCGAGCCTCGCCAGCGCCTCCGCCGCACTCCACCGCACACTCGATTTCTCGTCGTCGAGTCGCGCTAGCAAGTGGGCCGCGACCTCGGGCGACGACGCCGCGAGACGCCCCAGCGCATCCGCCGCACTGGACCGCACACTCGAGTTCTCGTCGTCGAGTCGGGCCAGCAGGCCCGCCACGACCTCGGGCGACGACGCCCCGAGCCTCGCCAGCGCAGACACCGCACGCTGCCGCACATACGGCTTTTCGTCGTCGAGCAAGGCCATAACCGCCTCGCTAGCTTCGGCGGGGAGCGCGGCCCCGAATTGGCGCGCGGCTTCTTCGATATGCGTCACCTCGGAAGCGCCACCAAGTGCGACCCACAGCTCGGCGCGGTAGTCGCCCGCGCGGAGCAGGCCGAGTGCTGCGTGGCGCCGCACATCACGGTCGGTATCTTTCAACATCCGCTCGCAGAGGTTTCGGGCCTCGGGTAGGTCGGCGGCGGCGTTGCTGAACAGCCGCGTCGCCTCCATGCGGACTTCCCGTTGGTCGTGGTTTTCGAGCGGTGCGAGCGCGGCCATGGTCTCGGGCGATGGGCGGAAAAGGGGCCTGCCGCGAGTCGTTTGTATGAAGGCGTCCGCGAGTGTGGCGTAGGGTTGCTGGCCGACGCAGACGCCTAGCCGACGGATGATTTGGTCGGCGAGGCTCTTTCTTACGCCCGCGTTGTCGGCGACGCAATCGGCCGCGAGCCGTAGGTTTGTGTGTAGCACGGGTTCGAGCGGGCCGGGCTCGAGGTCGGCAATGGCGCGGGCCATTTCGGTGGCGGTCGCGGTGTCGTGTTGGATGATACCGACGTATCCGACGGCGAGCCGAATGACTTCGCGCCATCGGGGGTCGTTGCGGAGGGGCAACAGACGCGCGACGACCTTGCCGGTCGGCGTCACGAGTTCGACGGCGGCGAGGTATTCCTCGAATGTTGGGTGCCAGAAAGCGAATATGTTGGTAGCGCGTTCTTCGATGAGGCCCGCGCGCTCGACGGCGGCGTTGAGATAACTTTCTGCGGTTGCGGCTGCGTCCTCGTCGTCGAGTTCGCGCTCTTCGAGAATGTGAACGATTCGGCGTTCGAGTTCGCCCCGGTGCATCATGCCGGTGGGTTTCTCGCGCCGGGCCCACTCGGCGACGGCGCCCCAGACGCTGATCAGGTGGTTCAGGGGCAAGGTGGCGCCGCCAACGTCGACGTTGGCGAGCGATCGGCATCGGTTCCAGGTTTCCATAAGGGTCGCGACGGCCTTTTCGTATAGTCGGACGCGCTCGTCGGGCAGACGGGCTTCGTCGTGGCGTATAAGTGCAATGATGACGAGCATGAGGGGGTTGGTTGCGAGTTCGGCGACCTTCGGGTTGGCCTCGATCTCGCGGAACATCTCGGCGGCCTCGCGGTCGGCGTGTGCGAGATCGGGGGCGTCGGGCCGTTGGCGGGTCTCGAACGCGCGATGCCAGTGGCCGGCAAACTCTTTTACTTGGTCCTTAGAAAAGTCCGCCAATGTGAAATGGGGCAGTTCGCCGGCGAGCCGGACGTAGCCGTGCGGCCTCGACGTGACGATGCAGCGGTTTGCGTGATGGTCGGCGATGAACCGGTCTACCTCTTTCACGATATCGATTCGGGTAGGGGTGTCGGGCGCCTCGTCGACGCCGTCGAGCAGGATAAGGATGTTGCCGCGTTCGAGTTGCTCGGCCATGGCCTGGCGTAGGGCATCGCCACCGGCCTCGATGAGCCGCTGGTCGAGAAACGCCCGCAACGTCAATGTGGGTTGGCGGGTGCGTGCATCGGCGAACGCGGCCAGGGGAATGACGACGGGCACGAGATCCTCTTGCCAGTTGAAGCGTCCGCGGCAGGTTTCGGGGCCGAGGGCGCAGGTGCGTGCGAGATATTTCGTGAGGACGGTCTTGCCGGCGCCGGGGCCGCCCAGCAGCACGGCGTGGCGCGCGTTCCGTAGCAGGTCGAACACGGGCCGGGAGCGGTCCGCGTCGCTGGGGGTACGGCCGCGCCGGCTACCGAGTGCGGCGTACTCCTCCTCGAAACGTGCGCGCTCCCCGGGGGAATCGGCCTCGTCGGGTTGTTCGAGTCGTTCGAGCAGGGCGGCCTCGATTCCGGGCCGTTCGTCGGCGGATTCGCGGTGGGTGGCCCTCGGGATGACGTAGACGTCATCGAGATGGAACGACGCCGCGTGGCCTTCCCGCGTAACGTCGGCGACGCCCCGGTAGTCGGCGTATAGATATTCGAGCGCAACGCGGTCGCGGTAGGCGACGATGGCGGCGTGTTTTGCGAAGTCGGCGATCTGTTGCGGTTCGTGCGGCAGGTTGCGTCTTTCGAGTTCGGCCAGGAATCGGGCGAGCAGAGCGCCTTGCTCGAGTTGCAGGGCAAGGATACAGGCGGCGGCTTTTCCGAGCAGGTCGACGCCTTCCTGAGTACGTTCGGAGGTGGTGAGTATTTGCTCGATATCGCCGTCGAGTTTTCGAGCGTCTTCGGCAGCGGACAGTTTCTCGAGGGCGGCCACGGCGGCGCCCGCCACCGGCACGCGTTTGAGTTCTTCCGCCCCGAGGGTCTTCACGAACGCCAGGGTCGCGGAGAGATAGCTCTTGGCTTTACCCGGCTCATCGTCGAAGCCGAGTCGTGACGTGAGCGTCTTCTTTTCGGTTGGCCCTGGGAGTTGTTCGACCATGTTCCCGACCAAAGCGTGTCTCAAGCAGCCCTAGGCGAATATCTACTGAGAAGTATAGTACGCCTGGCGGCGGATTTCAAGTTTTGCGCTCGAGCCGTAATGGCTGGCTAGGTTGACGTCCTCGGTGAAGATGGAGGCACGGAGCCGTGTACGCTCGTCCGCCTGCGGCGCACTCGCTTCGCTTGGGGTTGAAAACAGGGGGCAGACCCGTCTGCGCTCGGGGACTCGCTTCGCTTGGGTCAGTCCCTGTTTTCGGTCGAGGCCTTTGGGTATCCCGTTGAAAACAAGTTGACAACAGGGACATAAAAACAGGGGCAGACCCGACTTCGCTCGGGGACTCGCTTCGCTTGGGTCAGTCCCTGTTTTCGGGTGGGGGGCTAGATCTTGTCGCCTTCTTTCCATTCGTATATGAGGGCGGGCTTGTCGATGTAGCGGCGGATGTGTTGGTGCAGGGGAAACGCTTCCCCGGCGTCGAAGGGTCGGTGGTCCATGGTGGCGTTGACGGAGATGAGGTAGCGGGGGACGACTTGGCCGTCGACGACCCAGGGGCCGAGATGGAGGTCGCCGATGCCGAAAAACAGGACCTCGGGGGGTACAACTACGGTGACGGATTGGATGCCGGGCAACATCATGCCGATGTTGGCAATGGTGCAGGTCGCGCACAGGATGTCTTCCGGCTGGAGTTTTTGGTCGTCGGGCACGTCGGTAAACAGCGGCTCGTGTTTTCGGCGTGGGAACAGGGCGGACCGCAGCCACATCCAGACACCGGGGAGCGCGCGCCAGTCGAGTTGCCGTAGGGCGCTCGACACGTATGCGTTGGCACATTTCCGGTATAGGGTCTCGGGGTCGGTCCGGCGGGCTTTTCGTGCGACGGTGCGGACTTCCTGCGCGACGGTCTCGAGGGTTTTCTTGTGCGGGTTGCGCACGATTGGGGCAATTACGCCGAGGGGCGTATGCACGGTGACGGCGATGTTGATGTCCTCGGTCTCGTAAAACGTGCCGCCGTTCCGTATGGGCGCGTAGTCAAAGAATCCATTCGCTGCGGGCACGTTTTCGAGGGCATGGGCGAACGTTTTGACGAAGAAGGCGGAATAGTTTTTGCGAATGGCCAAACGGAACAGAGTTTTGTCGTCGACCTGGCCGACTGCCTTCATGGCCTCGCGGGAGGCTTTGGTGTATTCGACCAGCGGGGTCACGTCGAACTGGGTGATCATCGACGCGTGCGGGACGGTGCGCGCGGATTCGGAAAGGATATGGGCGACACTCTTCCGCAAGAAGGACATCGGCCGCGCCTCGCGGACGTTGACGTGCTTCCGAAGATAGGCAACCTTGTAGTCTTGAAACATGGCATTTAGTTTATAGTTTTCAGTTTTCAGCTTCCAGCTTTCGGTTTTCAGTGCCCGGCGAGGGCAAATCTACGTCCAGTAGTTCTCGATGAAACGGGCCGCGGCTTCGGTGCTCGGGAATTTCCGAAGCATCAAGGGTCCGGCGAGTTCGAGGACAAGATGCTTGGCGCCCGGCGCACCGACGTTGATGCCGGAGGCTTTGGTCCCGCCTAGATCCGACGAACTGACGTCCAACCAGAGATGGGGCGTGTTGACCATGACGGCCGGCGAGTCGAGACCTCGGCAACAGGCGTCGATAAACGCGCCGTCGTGGCTCCATACGCTGGCGCGGATCGCGTAGTCCGAGTCGTTGGCCAACCGGATCGCCTCTTCCACGTCGGTGAACTCCATATACGCGAGCAGCGGACAAAACATCTCTTCGCGCGCCGCGCTCAGCCGCGCGCCCTTTTCGACGCGGACAATCGCGGGGGCAAGAAATGGTCCGCTCGGATTGGGAAGTCCTCGATAGTCAAGCACGAGGTCAAGCGATTCGAAGTCGCCACTGGCTCTTTGGCCAAACACGTACACTTCCGCGCCAGCTTCCAGTGCTTGTCGAAGGGCGGCGCGATATTTCTCGCGATCCGTTGCGGCGCACACGGGCATAAGGTCGACCATCGGATCGCTCATGATTCCGAGCCGGATTTGCCGCACTTCGGTGTTGAGGCGTGCAAGGAACGCTTCGCTAACGGCCTTGTGAACGATGGCGCGTTTGGGCGAGATGCAGAACTGTCCGCTGGCCTCGTAGCGGAGCATGGTGTCGCCGAGGGCGGCGTCCATATCGGCGGTGGCGTCCACGATGACGGGATCGGAGCCGTTCATGTCGTAGCTGCCGAGTACGCCGCGCCGCCGAAACGCCTCGATGAAGTTCGGGTTGTTGGGTCCCCAATAGCAGAACCGGTCGAGGGCGGGCCGTCCGGGGAGCTTCTCGGGCGGGTCGTCACACTGGACGACCTTGCCGCCGACTATCCGGAACTGGGCCCATTCTTCGGCGCGTTTGCGGTTGCGCGAGAAGACGACACTGAAGGCACGTGGTTCGACGCCCTCATCGAGGAACGCGCCGTGAAGTTCTGCTAAGACGGCGGCGATGGTCGCCGAGGCGCCGGCAGAAACGACGAAGGCCTTGCCGATGCTGATTGCGGCGCTGATGCCGAGACAGCTCAGGCCGACGCCGGCGTTGATTGCGGGCGCGATGCCGACGACTCCGGGCTCGAGCTGCCGGTAGTAGACGACGGACGGGTCTTCGGGGGCCGTGGCCGGGCTCAGGAGCTCCTTGAATCGGGCCAGCCGCGCCGGCTCGAGCATGGTGAGTATCGTGTTGAGTTGGAGGAGCATGCTTTTGTAGTTGAAGCCTTCGCGCACGCCGAGCCGGGCGAGATGGCCGAACTTGTCGGCGATCCGCGCCTGCCAGCGCGCGAGTATGGCGTGGCGCGTGTCGATGGATACGGCGCGGAATTCCTCGCTGGCGTCGACGCATGCCTGCACCGCCTTCAGGTTCTGGTCGGCTGTCGTGGTGTGGTAAGCGGCGAGGACGGCGGTGGCGTCCGGCACGTCGTCGTACCGTTTGCCGTTGAGGGCATACCGGATCAGTCGGCGGTCCTTGATCAAGGCGTCAGCATTCAGGGTGACTTCAGCGGTTCGGAGATCGACGGGCTGCGGCGCGCCGCCGATAATTGTCCGGAGTTGATAGACCTCGTCGGTGCTGCTTGACGCCTGATCCCGGACGAACGTGGTCAGGAGGTACTCCGGTTTTGGAATCCGCGAGAAGAGATCGTGCAAGGCGTGCACGACGTGGTCCGCGTCTTCGTACGTAAAAGCCAGACACGGCTCGAACCGGATAATGTTGGGCCGGTTCAGCGCAAATGACGTGATAATGCCGTAGTTCTTCAACAACATTCCCGCGACGATCTGGCCGAGGAACTGTTCGGACAGGAAATTCTCGAGGAACGGTTTCCTCAGTTGCAGGCCGATGAGGAGGCCTTTGCCACGGACATCTTCGATGATGTTGTGCCGTTGCGCGAGATCCTCGAGCTTCGTGAGGAAATGGCGACCGACCGACGCGGCGTTGGCCGCGAGGTCTTCTTCGAGCACCGTGCGTATTGCCTCGGCCGCGACGCCGCAGGCCAAGGCGTTTCCGCCGAAGGTCGAGGTGTGCAACAGACCCGTTTGGGGAGTGCCGTATGCTTCTTGCCACACCTCGTCCGTCGTCATCATCGCGCTGATAGGAACCACGCCGCCGCCGAGCGACTTCCCGATGAGCAACACGTCCGGGCAAATGGCCTCGGACGCGAACATGCGGCCTGTTCGTCCGAGACCGGTTTGGATTTCGTCGACGATGAGCAGGACGTTGTGGCGGGTGCATAGGTCGCGGACGCGTCGCAGGTAGTCGTCGGGCGGTACGTTGACGCCGCCCTCGCCTTGGATGGGCTCGACGATGAACGCGGCCACGTCGTCTCGAGCCGCCAGCACCGCCTCGAGGGCCTCGGGGTCGCCGAACGGGACCTCGATATGGTCGGCCAGCAGGTTTCTGAACGGCGCTCGGAACCGTTTGCTCGACGTGACGGCGAGTGCGCCGAGGGTTTTTCCGTGAAACGAGTTCGCGGCATAGACCAGGGTGGTCTTGCCGGTGGCCGCAGCAACGGTTTTGATAGCGGCTTCCGTTGCCTCGGCGCCGCTGTTGCCGAGATACGCTCGCTTGAGTTTTGTCGGCGTAATCGAATCAAGCAGACGCAGCAGTTCCGCTTGGTACGGGCACAGGCGCGTTTGAAGCATAACGGGGACCCCCTCGAGCGCGCGAAGGCGTTCGAGAATGCGCGGGTGGTTATGGCCGAGGTTGAGCGCGCCGTATCCGCCGAGGAGATCGTAATAGCGCCGTCCGTCTTCGTCGAACACGTATTGGCCTTGTCCGCGCACAAATGTGCGATCCATGCCGAACATGCGTATGAGGTCCGCGAAAACTTTATTGCCGTATTGGGCATACGCTTGAAAGACGTCTTCGCCGGAAGAATGGCTGTGGTTCGTCAGGCGATTCTGGCCGCCACCAGCAATCCCCTCGGCGGCGTGGGTCCGGTTCGCGGCTTTGGCGCAATGGGTTTGCGTGGGTTTCGATCGCGCCCGTCTAAGTGCTTTTTCGACCATGCGTGGCGCATGCCTCTCGGACCGCTGTGGTCCGCAGTGTTACTTCCCGCGGAAGACATCCCTGTCACGGATTCAAGGCGGCACCTGCCGTAACGCCTGCCAATAAGTACCGGTCGTTGGCGAATTCGTTACACCCGGAGTCTTCGACGGCGTCGGCGAAAGACGCAATCCACTGGGAAGCGTCCGTTGGCGCCATATCAAGGGCGTTGCCGGTTATCTCGCAGGAACTATATCCATCTTCTTGTTCTACGGGCGAGCGCATCCAAGTGCCTCTCCCAAGTTTTGTCGGGTACGAGAGCAAGTATTCTGCCTTCGTGCTTGGACAGGACGCGCCTGCAGAGGTCGTGGCTTACCTGATATTGTGTCCAGCGGGCGTTGTCAGCGGGTTTGGCGAAGTACCATTGGCCCAACAACGCCGCGACGCCTCGCGCGATGGCGGGGTCGTCATGGTCCAGCAATGGAGGGAGCATCATAAGCCCCTCGGGCGAGATCGATTGGACAGACAATTGCACTGCAGGTTTGGGCGTTTCCATGGTGCGGATGAGCTCTGCGTTCAAAGCCCATGCCGCCGCATCGAGCGGCGTGACCGCAAGAAGGACAAGCGCAAGGCCAAAGGCGGCCAACTGCTTTCGAATGAGCCAAGCCAGGCTCTTCCTGCGATGCATTTTTACTGCGACAAGGATGAGGCCGATCGTGACAAGCGTTGCGCCGTAGATGCCCACGATTCGCATCCGCGTCAGGCCGTTGTAACTGATGTACATGTGGAGCCGCATCAGGACCCATATCGCCAACATGCCGTTTTGCGCGAGCCATACGTTCCCAAGGACGTGCACGCTTCTTAATTTGGAATAGAAGTTTACGTGCCCTCTAAAGATCTGGCTTAGCACGAACGTGCTCATGGCGAGCGCAACCGTCAGCCAGAACGCGCCTTGGCGGGCGTATTGCGAGTGATTCAAGCCCGATGGCAACGCGCCGCGGAAGACAAGGTGGTAAGCATCGAAGGCGTTGTACATAAGGAACAGCAGATTAACAGCGATCAACGTGTTCAAAGAAACGCGGTATATGAGCTTCTCCTTTCCTGGCATCGATGGCGGCGCCACTTCGTCGTCCGGCAGCCGCTCGTCTGCGCGCAACAAGAACGGCCTGACCAACGAGGCCAGAAACCACAGACAACCGCCCCAGAACAATACCCGAACCGGACTCGGGCAGATGGCTTCCCACAGGACCCTGAGACGGACCGCCACCGCGTCGTACGCCCACTGCCATACGTCACGGAGCAGCGGATTGGAAAAGAAGAAAACCAGTGCGAAGGTCGCGGCAACTCCCACTGGGATGCCGACGAGTCGAAACACGTTGGGGTCTACCTCGCGGTTCAACGCACGAATTTTGCCAAGCCGGAGAGAACACGCGTATTCAATCCAGCGCACACCTCCAATTACACAGGTCGGCACAGAGCACCTGGCGAGTAACGGCACATCGGCGCGACCTGATTTTGTGACGATGGCGAAGACGATGAGACTATATGCGCCCACGAGGACGCACAAAGGCCCGGACTGCCAGGCAAAGCGCAACGCCAGCAGAAGATGGATTGCGGTAAGGGCTATCAAGCCACCGCTGCGTGTCTTCGCTGGGGCGATAGAGAACACCACAAGGGGCGTCGCGACAATCGCGACGGCATAGGACAGGCCGCCTGCACCCGGGTAGAGCAGATAGTCGAGCAAAGCCGTCAACGCAATCAAGCCAATCACTTCAACGGCCGGAAATTTCTCGGGCGGGCGCAACAGCACAGGAGTCTTCAATATCGGTGGCGCCGCGTGTCGACGAGCGGCGTACGCCGCCGGCGGCGGGGGAACCGGCGGCAGTCTATCGGTAACCGTGTCTTCCGTGGAATCCTTGTCCGGCACCGGCTCAACATGTTCGCTAGCTCCGTCCTCTTTGCCAACGTCGCTGTTGTCCGCCATTGTATGCCCCTCCCAATCAACAGAGGTTTCGCCAATCACTCTGCACAACAAAGAAGGTTTACATTATGACAAAACCTAAAGGTCTCTCTTCTCACGTGCCCGAGTCTGCAACCCTCAAAGGCGACGAATCGAGCCGCCGACGATACGAGCGCGCCGCTGTGTGGAGCCTACTCCTCTTCACGGTCGGTTTGCTATGCGAGTGCGGGGACCTCGAAGCCTTTTCGGTAGTTGCGCTTGAGCATTGCGTTGGCTTTTCTGTCGCCGGGGCACGTTTCGGTATCGGGATCGAACTTGATCGAGCGCCCGAGGCGATACGCGATGTTTGCGAGGTGACAATGGGCCGAGGCGATATGGCCGTCGAGGGCCGTGCCGTGGACCTCCTCGGGATTTCGGCTGCGGACGGCGGCGAGAAAGTTTCCGTAGGGGCCGCGGGTATCCGGGGCGTCGGCGAATACGCGGATTTTTCGGTGGTTGGCGTCGAAGAACCCCTTGCCTTCGATATAGTAGCCTTGGGAGCCGAAGAAGGTGTTTCCGAAGTGGAATTGGCCGGCTTCCTTGTACGAAGCCAGGTCGCGCACCTCGAAGGTGAGCATCGTGCCGTCCGCGTATAGGAAGGTGCTGACTTGGGTGTTGGGCGTTTCGCCTTGGTCTTTCCAGACGAATCGGCCGCCAACACTGTGTATGCTGACGGGCAACCCCTTGCTTAGTCCCCAGGCCGCCACATCCATCTGATGGACGCCCTGATTGCCAATCTCGCCGTTACCGTATTCCCAAAACCAGTGCCAGTTATAGTGGACGTATGCCGGGTTGTAGATACGTTCCTTAGCGGGTCCTTGCCATAGGCCCCAGTCGATATGCGGCGGCGGCGGGCAATCGTCTTTGAAGCCGATCGAATTGCGCTTTCTGGAGCAAAGACTGCGGGCGGCGTATACGTCGCCGATGATGCCTTCGTGCAGGAGCGCGATATCGCGCAGCCATATTTTCTCCGAGCGTCGTTGCGTGCCGTGCTGGACGATCCGGCCGTATTTCTCCGCCGCGGTCACCAACTGCCGGCCCTCCCATACCGAGTGCGACAGGGGTTTCTCGACATAGACGTCTTTACCGGCCTGGCACGCCCAAATCGCCGCGAGCGTGTGCCAGTGATTCGGTGTAGCGATGCTCACGGCGTCGATCTCGTTGTCGGCCATCACGTCGCGGATATCAACGAGCGTTTTCGGCTTGTTGCCCGTCTTCTGCTCGAGCTCCTTTGCGCGATCCTCGAGCACGTGGCGGTCGACGTCGCACAACGCCACGATCTCGGCGTCGTTCTCTCTCAGGAACTGTTCTATATGAAACTTGCCCTGGTTTCGTATGCCGATGCAACACAGTTGGATTCGGTCATTGGCGCCGAAGACCCCGCGGTTGGATTTCATGCCCGCGGCAATCACTGCCGTAGCCGAGGCGCCTAAGAACGTTCTCCGCGAAACGCGCATGACAACTCACCTTTGCCCTTGACTCTGCGATTTGCAGCTACCTTTGTTCCGGATTGCCGTCAACCAAAGGGTTATTCTGAAGAACCGTTGCCCAAAACGCAAGATTTCGGTAACTTCCCCGTTCCGCGTCGTCATATAGGGTAGAATCAATCGCACGGCCTTCTGACGGGAAAAGCAGGGGCTGAGCCGGCGGAAGCTCAGGTCCACCTGAAATGCCGCGCGGCACATTGGCAGTGGAACGCAGTTCCGCTCTTCACAGGGGGTAAAGGGATTTGTAGGCGGCGTAGTTGGCGAGGACGGCTTTCACGTATTCGCGGGTTTCGCGGAAGGGGATGGCTTCGATAAAGGCGTCTTCGTCGAGGTCTGGAAACCGTTCGAGCCATTTCGACACGTTGCCGGGCCCGGCGTTGTAACTCGCCAAGGCGCGCACCAGGTTGCCGTTCGATCGTTCGAGCATCCGCATCAGGTAGTAGGCGCCGAACCGCAACGAGACGAGCGGGTGGTCAAGCCGGGCCGCGTCTTCGCCTTTCACGGCGGGTTCGGCCGTGGCCAACCAGCGGGCCGTCGCCGGCATCACCTGCATGACGCCGTTGGCGCCCGCGGATGACGTAAGGCCGGGGCGAAAATGACTTTCCTGGAGCGCCACGGCCAACAATAGATGGGGGTCGAGCCCGGTCTCTTTGGCGATGGCGCACACATGCGGCCAGTAGCCCCGAGGGTAGAACACGCGGAGACGTTCTGGCGTCGCCGTGGCGCTATTCAGTCCCCAATCGAAAGCTTTGGCGTATTCGATGGCCGTGAAGGCGACGCCAGCTTCGCCGAGTGCCTGGTAGATAGGCTCGGCCTCGGCGCCCTTGTTCATGAGCGGCGCGAGGTGCAGCGCTTCCCATTCGGCCTCCTCGAGGCCGTGCGCCGCGAAGAAATTGACGCGCTCGAACCACGGTTCAGCGCGAAGCGACTCGGGAAATTCATCGAGCGGCGCGGATTCAATGTCAACCGTCCTCAGTGCGGGGGCCGTGCCGTTGACGTGGAATGCTACTGCGATGCTTGACTGATCTGCGGGCGCGCATCGCCCCAACGCTCGGTGCGCGTAGTAGTCTCCGAGTCCCTGTTTGGCGGCACGCTCGAAGTCCGCCTTTGCGTCGTCGAGTCGGCCTGCGGTTTCGTGCAGCACGCCGCGCCAGTATAGGGCCTCGGCATACTGTGCGGTTGCGGGACCCTTC